>JAIRPE010000025.1 GCA_031257175.1 Eubacteriales Family XIII. Incertae Sedis bacterium
CTGCTGAAGAAGCTGGATGAGACCATAAAGAAGGAGAACAGCGGCGAGGCCTACGCCAAAAGGAAGAAGTTCTTCGACGCCATGAAGGAGCTGTTCAGCTAGAGGGGGGCGCGCCGTCGTGGCTTTCAGCCGCGCCGCTGTTGCCGCCGTTCCAAGCCCCCTCCTGGTTTGGGACGGCTTGGGGGCCTGCGTCATAGGCGCCTGCTCGGGCGTGCTCTTGGCTATAGCGTTCCGCGCCGCCCGCGTCGCCGTATGGGCCGGGATTCCAAGCGGCGCTTTCGTCCTTCATGATGAACGCGGCTATGATGTAGACGATGACGCCTGAGCCGGTAAAGGCGAAAATCACGGCCAAAAGCCTGACGATGACGGGATCCACCTCAAAATATTCGGCTATGCCGCCGCAGACGCCGAATAAAATCCGCTCTTTCCTGGATTTGTAGAGTCTTTTGTTCATGTTTACCTCCGTTGTTTGCGCCTCAAAGCTGCTAAAAATTTTCTCGACGCCTCTTGACACGCAATATTATATATCATATAATATTGCGTGTCAAGTTATATTCCCCTTAGTTCAGATTCCTGCTCGGACTGAGGCCGCGGGCGCTTTGGCCCCGTCGCGCCCCGCTTCGTCGTGGATTATGGCGGAAAGGAGGTTTTTATGGGTTTTCAGGTCGGCTCCGCATTGCTGGACGCTTGCGTGCTGTCCGTGCTGCAACGCGAGGACGCATACGGCTACGTGCTGACCCAGACGCTCAGGGAGACCTTGGGCGTGTCCGAGTCTACGTTGTACCCCGTGCTGAAGCGCCTGAAACGCGACGGCTTCCTCACCACCTACGACCAAGCGTACCAGGGACGCAACAGGCGGTACTACACCATTACGGGGCGTGGGATGCAGCAGGCGGAAATATACAGGCGCGATTGGCGGGTATATAGGGATAATGTCGATAAGCTCGTATGCTCGGGAGGTGGCGCGTGATGAACAGAAAAGAATTCCTGGGGCAACTTGAGGCGCAGCTTTCTCAAATCCCTCCTGAGGAAAGGGCTGACGCCATGGCATGGTACAATGAGTACTTTGACGAGGCAGGGCCCGAGAATGAGGCTAAAGTCATAGCGGAGCTGGGATCGCCCGTCAGGGTGGCGGCCCGCATAAAAGCGGACGCGGCGGTCAGAGGCTTAGGCGAGGCGGGGACTGAACCGGGGCCGCGGCCCCGTGCCAGAAAGGGGATAGGCGTTTTCTGGACTGTCGTCCTGGTAATATTGGCGCTTCCCGTGGCCCTGCCGATTTTTTTGGGGCTGTTCAGCCTGTTTTTGGGTATCGTCGTGACGTTGCTCGCCGTCATCGTGAGCCTCGTGGTGGCGGTGGCGGCGGCGTTCCTGTGCGGGCTCGTGGCTCTGGCGGGCGGCGTGTCCGCTCTGTTCGTGCACGTGCCCACGGGAGTGTTCTACCTGGGCGCCGGCTTCGTGGCCATAGGCGTGTCCCTGTTGCTGGCTTTGCTGGCTATCCTCCTGTCAAGGGCGCTGGCCGCCGGAGTGACGGGGTTGTTCGGCCTTATGCGGCGCGGGGGCAAAGCGGCCTTTCGCAGGGGCGTCAATGGGGGTGGGGCATATGAATAGGGGGGTTAAGGGCCTTGCCGCGTTTTCGGCGGCGTTGCTCATCATTGGGCTGGTATTTTTGATGGCGGGAGCCGCCGTCGGCGGCATGAACCCTATCGCCTTTGGCGAGGACGGTTTTGAAATAGCTTTCGAGGGGTTGAAGGGCGACGGCGGGGCGTTTTCACGCGATTTCGACGATTTCGACAGCATTGACGCGGATCTAGGCGCATATGGCTATGACGTGGTTTTGGACGAGGGCGACGGGTTTTCCGTGGTCGGGGATTTCGACCCGCGCTTCGGCCCGCCTGAGATAAGCGTGGAGGACGGTAGGCTCGTCATACGCGACCGCCACGGCGACAGAGGAGAGGGCAGGAGAAGCGGCGGATGGATGAACCTGGTTCTGTCGGGCGGGGGCGCTTTCGGGTGGGCGGACTATTTGGACCGATACCCGCGGACAGTAACGGTGACTTATCCCAAGGGCAAGCTGTTCGACAGCGTGAGCGTCAGGGGCGCGGCGGCGCGTGTGACGCTCAGGGGGCTTAACGCCAAAACGTTGGAGGTCAGCTGCGGCGCGGGGGATTTGCGTTACGAAGGCGGGGACGCGGGGGAAGTGGACGTCCGACTGTCCTTCGGGAATTGCCGCGTCGTGGGGGTCAGCTGCGGCGAGGCCAGGTTTTCCCTGAATATGGGGGCGCTTTCCGCCAGCCGTTTTGATTGCGGCGGCCTGCGGGCGGAGGTCAACATGGGGGAAACTGACGTCAGCGGGGCTTTGCGAGGTGACGTGCGCGTCAGCGCGAAAATGGGCGCCGTGGCCGTCCGCACTTCATTGCCTAAGAACGAGTACAGCTATTCCGTCAGAACCGGCATGGGGGAAGCCAGCGTGGACGGCGAGGGAGTCCCTGCGGGCAGGGAGGACGTTAAGAACGCGGAGGCCGATAACCATATTGAGATAAGGGCGTCCATGGGGAGCGCCAAGCTGAATTTCGGCGGTTGAGGGTAGGGGGCTTTTTATTTTTGTCCTGCCAACGCGGCTGAAACAACCCCGGCCGCCGCGCGACGGCGCGGCGGCCGGGCTCTTTCGGCCAGCCTTAGGGCATAGTCATTAAGACTGTCACGGGAGCTGCAAATTCTTGTTGCCCTTCGTGATCACATTGTT
>JAIRPE010000040.1 GCA_031257175.1 Eubacteriales Family XIII. Incertae Sedis bacterium
GGCGCTCCCTACACCACGACATAGTCGCCGCTGATTTCCCCCACCTTCGCCGTCGGGTCGATCTTTAGCTTGCCGCAGCAATCCACCCTCTCGATCTCGCACTCCCGCCCCACGGTCACGTCGCGCCCGGACACGGATACGGCCTTGACGTATTGAAGCTCCACCGTCGTCGCTTCGATAAGCTCAACCTCCGAAAATTCAAACATCTTAAATCTGCGTCCTATGCCGAACAGTAGCTTGGCCAAGCCCCTTCTCCAAAAGGACTTGATGACAATGCGGTCTCCCACTATTTCGCGCGCCGATATCTTGCCGTCAGCCTCTATGACGTCCGCCGAAATTTCCCCTTTGACGGTCAGCAGGCCTTCGCAGCGGATGTGGTCCGCCTCCAGCTTCGCGCCCCCGACGGACACGACCCCTTCCACGTCCATCTCTCCGGCGCGGGCGTTCCCATGTATGGTCAAGACCCCCTTGCAGTCCAGATGCCGCGCCGTAACGTCGCTTTCGCATGTGCAAACCCCGTTCACGCTCACAAGCCCCGCCTCCAGCGGGCCTAAAACAGTGCAGACCCCGTTCACGTCGAATTCGTCATAAGTCCCGCCCCGCACCGTGCTGACGCCCTCCGCCTTGCCTCTTGCCCTATCTTCCTTCGCCATCTCTCTCACTTCCTTCCATCCATCGCGACACGCGCCCATACGCGGCGGCGTCCAATCCCGTAGTTCCCTTCCCACGCTCCTCAGCCGCCCGTTCATGGGCGCCGGGAGGAGAAAAGCGCCGGATGGCTCGCCCTAACGCGCTCCAGCGCGTCAGCCACCCGTGCCAAACGGAATCCCTTCAACCCGTCGTCGCACGCCAAAGGGCAGTCCGCGCCGACGAACAAAAAATGCGGCTCCCCGCCTGTCTCGAAGAACACCGCCTGGGCAGGCGGCGAGGGCATCGCCGCCACCTTCGCCACCGTGTCCCCGACGAGCGCGATAAGCCTGTCCGAGCGCAGGCCGAAATCCAACCCCGCCTCGTAAACCCAAAGCACGCAAGCGAACACTTCAGGCGCCAGCAGTTCCAAATGGGGCTCTATGTCCAAGCGGGCCCAAAACGCCGCCGCCGCGCCTGTAATCTCCGCCAAGCCCTCACGCAACGCCACTGCCGCGCCGTCAGCGCGAAGGCGCTCGCGGATCTCCTCCAGGGAGCAGGAGTCCTTTAAGGCCAAAATCGCCCGGACGCGATTGACAGTGCGCTCACGGGGGAAAAACGTCTCCTGTCCCGTGAACGACGGTCGTTTCACGAACCATTCTTCCGGAATCAGGGCTTCCCTTTTCCAGCGGTAAAGCTGTCCATAAGAAATGCCCGTCTCTTTTAGCAAGTCTTTTTTGGAAATCTCATCCATGCCAGTCTTCTCCCGAATAAAACAAAACAATGTTACGTAACAAATATAACATAACATTGTTTCGCAATTTTGTCAAGAGAATTTTGAACTTATCCGTCTCCGTCTTTGACTACCTTTCGCGTTCCCTTATTAAAAGCAGCCGAGCCAGAGTAAGCACGGCGGACGCCATGGCGGCTACGTAGGTCAAAGCCGCCGCGGACAACACTTTCCTGACGCCTGGCATGTCCTCGGGGGGCACCAGGCCCAGAGCGTCGATCTGCAACCTGGCGCGTTTGCTGGCGTTGTATTCCACCGGCAGGGTCACGCCCTGAAAAAGCACCACCGCCACATAGAGCGCGATCCCCAAGTCGAACAGCAGCGGGCCGAACCCGGCGTATCTGGAATTGACAAGGAACATCCCCAGCAATATCAAAACCCATGAGCATTTGGACGCGACCGACGCAACCGGGGCAATGCCGCTTCTTATCGCGAGAGGCATGTAGCCTTCGCCGTGCTGGATGGCGTGCCCCGCCTCGTGGGCGGCTATGCTCACCGCCGCCACGGTCGAGCCCCTGTACACCTCCTCGGACAGCGCCACCACCCGCTTTCGCGGGTCGTAGTGGTCTGAAAGCCTCCCCCTGACCATAACGACGCCCACGTCCCGCAGACCGTTGCGGTCCAGAACCGTCCTTGCCGCCTGGGCCCCCGAAACCCCGCGCCTGTTGCGCGTGGCCGCGTATCTCCCGTAAGCCGAAGTGACCATGAATTGAGCCGCCATCGAGAAAGCGACGGCGGGCAACAACAGCAGAATCGTGTAGTCGTAGTAAATCATAAGCGCCCCTCCCCTTTGCATACTCGCTGTCTCCCATTATATCATCTTTAGCGGGCGTCGCCAATAAGCGTTCCGATGAGGTCGGGAGGTGAAATGGATGATATTGGAAAACGAACATTGAAATAGCAGGCGCGTTAATGTATTATATATAGATACGGTGGCGGCGGCCACGCCGCCTGGGACGGTCGGCTCGATAACAGTACCCTCAACCCGCCAAAAAAACCGCGTCGAAAGCCCGACGGGCGGACTCGTAGATGTCGTAGGAGCCGTTTTTGGACGCCCAATCTATGATTACACCTATCAGGGCAGTGTTGAAAAGCCAGACCATCGTCTCGCCGTCCGCGTTCCTGTTCAACTCCCCGCTTTCCTGGGCCAGCTTCGCGTACTCTATGTTCATCTTGAATACCATGGACAAGTCGCCGCCTGTGCCGCTTATGTCGGGCGCGAAGGTTTTCAGGCCGTTTTTGCTGTCCGTGACGAACAGCGCCCTTAACAAATCCGCGCCCAGCCACTCAGAGGCGTCTATGTAGAACTCCGACAGGCGCCATATCCTCTCTCTGTAACTGTCCAGCCTCATTATTTCAGGCATTATGTTCAACACGTTGGATGATTTCGCGTCGTAGTACTCCAAGATAAGATCGTCTTTCGAGGCGTAATGATAGTAGAATGATTTTTTCGTTATGCCGCAAGCGTCGCATATCATGTTGATCGACGTGTTCTCATAGCCCCAGAGCTTGAACAGCTCTATGGAATTTTCCAATATCTGTTGCTTTGTGTTCTCCAAAACGCCGCCTCATTTCGTGGGCGCAAAAATAATCTTGCAGAAATTTGAAGTTATGCTTGCCTTTTGCGCCAAACCATTATATAATAATGCCATGTAAACTGCGGTATACATTTCTCGGTACTGGGTGCGCCTTAGTCACGTCGGCGCTCCGCGGCCTCTAGCCCCAATACCGCGCCGCGATAGTTTAAGTATAGCATTTGTGGAACGTTTGTCAAGAGGATTACAGATAATCATTTTGATAAACCGCGGTATACATGCCGAACATGTACCCATCCGGCCAAGGGGTGCGTCCCGCGCCTCGCCCTGGTCGCGCGGGGTTCGGAAGCCGCCGACGATTATAGGAGAACGCTGATGCTTAACCTTTTGAAGCCTTTTGGTTCCGTGAGCAAGTTGGAGAAATTGTTGGAAGGACTGCCCGTGGAGGTGGTGGGAGTGAGCGCCACGCCACCGCCGCAAGGCGAGCTGGACGATAAGCTCGCCCGTTGCGACGTGCTGGTGGCGGACGTGGACATATCCGTGGACAGGGCGTTGGTGGCGCGGGCCCCAAGGCTGAAAGCTGTCCTATGCATGAGCATAGGCGTGGATTATGTTGACCAGGAGGCGTTGGACGAGCGGGGCATCCTGCTGGCGAACGACCGTGATTTCTGCGTCACTGCCGTGTCCGAGTTCACCATGGGGCTCATCTACGCCCTTTTGCGCCGCATACCTGCGGGGGTGGAGGCGCTGAAGGCCAAACGCTGGGGCACCAGGAGCGCGCTCGGCGGCGTTGAACTTCAGGGGCGCGTTCTGGGGCTGGTGGCTTTCGGCCACATCGGGCGGGACGTGGCCAGACAGGCTATAGGCATAGGCATGAAGGTAGTCGCCTACAGCCCCAACATCGACAAGGAGGTGGCGCGGAGGATGGGCGTGGAGCCGGTGTCCTTTGAGGAATTGCTCAGAACTGCCGACATCGTGAGCCTGCACATGCCCCTGAACGCGGCCACCCAAGCCATGATAGGAGCGAGGGAGCTGGGCATGATGAAGTGCGGCTCTTATCTGATAAACGTGGCGCGAGGCGGCGTGGTGGACGAGGCGGCGCTGCTGGACGCCATAAAGAGCGGCAAACTGGCAGGCGCGGCGCTGGACGTGCTGGAAAACGAGCCGCCCAAGCCAGGCGACCCGCTGTCGGCGCTCATGGGCGGGGAGAACGTGATAATAACCCCCCACATCGCCTGGCACTCGCACGACGCGTCCCAGAAAGCGCTGACCCGCATTCGGGAACAGGTGGAGTCCCTGTTGCGCGGTGAGACGCCAAAAGATTGTTTAAACGCCAATAAGGGGAGACCCTTTGATATTAAGACGGTATCAGATTGAAGGAAGCCTCCGGCGGCGGCAACGCTTATCGGCGGTTCTTGGCGTCGGGCGGTCGAGCCTGTCGGAAGGGTTCTGAGAACGGTGTGCCACGCCAAAACGGAAAGGAGGTGCGCGCTTATTGTACGTATAGCGGCGTATCGGCATCATATCATAGGTTATTGTCTCATTTGACCGCGGCCTGACAATGGGGCCGCACGACATGGACCAATTGATTATGCAGAAAGGAGACCAAAATGACGATTCTTGTTGTTTTAGGGATTTATTTGATTGTCATGCTGGGCGTGGGGCTTTATTTCAAAGGCAATATCTCGACGCCCGAGGACTATTACGTGGCAGGCAGGACACTCCCCTGGTGGGTGGTCATGCTGACCATGTCCGCCACCTACATCGGCGCCACGGCGACCCTGGCAAAAACAGGCCTGGGGTACAACAACGGTTACTCCTCCATGATGACCACCATAGCGGCGATGATCGGCATGGCTATTTTCGGCCTGCTGTCGCCCAAGGTGAGCCGTATCGGCACCAAGTACAAGATTCTGTCCGTCTCGGGCCTAATAAACTTCAGGTTCGGGAAAGCCGCCTGCGTCATCTCGGCCTTCGTGGTGGCCTGGGCGCTCATAGGCACTCTGGCCGGCCAAGTGGTAGGCGCGGGGAGCCTGTTGCCTGTGGTTTTCAAAAACGTCGGCCTGACCGTCTCCTATGAGCTGACCATCTTCATCCTGGTGCTGGTCATGATAGGCTACACGTTGCTTTCGGGCATGTTCGGCGTGGCCTACACGGATGTCATACAGGTGACGATACTCCTTATAGGTCTGGGCATCATCCTGCCTGCGGTGATGATAAGTTACGCGGGAGGCTGGGGCGCCATAACGGCCAGCCTGCCCGAGGGCTATCTGAGCTTCAAGCCCGGCATGTACATCATCGGGCTTATGTTCTCCTACTTCATGTATTTCATGTCGGGGCCGCCCTATTGGCAGAGGGCCTTCGCCGCCAAGACGGGCGGCGGCTCGCGGGTGGCCATAGTCGCCGCCTCCGTCCTCATCATCGTCTACTCGTTCATGGTGACCATGGTCGGCATGACGGCCAAGAGCATGTACCCCGAGCTGCCCGAAAGCATAACCAGCGCCGACTCCATCATCATCTACGCGTTGCTGCAGCACTTCCATCCCATACTGGTGGCTATCGTGGTCGTGGCCATAATGGCGGCCATCATGTCCACCATGGACAGCTACCTCCTGACCGCCGCCCAAGCGATTTTGACGGACATCTTCAGGCGGTTCAAGGACATCTCGGAAAAACAGGAGCTGTTTTACGCGAAAGTTCTGGTCGCCGCCATAGCTATCCTGAGCTTCGTCTTTGCCTTGTTCGTGCGAGACATACTCAAAGCCCTGCAACTGGCCATGGGGTTCTATTCTGCCACTATGGCGGCCCCGCTCATCGCCGCGGTGTTCTGGAAGAGCGCCACGAAGCCTGCCTGCTTCGCCTCCATGTTCGGCGGTTGCGCCACTTACCTGTTGTGGAATTACGCTTTGGGGAAACCCTGGGGCATGGACTCAGCCATACCTGGCGGCATAGTGAGCATACTGCTCATGGTGGTGGTGTCCCTCTGCACGGCTAAGGCTTATCCTTCGCCGTATTTCGAGGGCGTGGACGCCAAAGGCGTCCCCCAGGACGAGGCTCCGATAACGGCCTGACATCCCAAAGCGGAGGGGAAGCATATGACCTACTACATATCGACGTTTCGCTATAAGATAGCCTTCCTGTGCTGGGCGGGGGCAGTCATGACCGTAGCCAACGGCTTTCTAAACCAGATTCCCTTGACGGAGCTACTGGGCAGGTACGGCGTATCGGTGGCTGTCATGGCTCTGGCAGGCTGTCTGCTGTGGCGCCCCGCCTTCAAGTACGCAGGTGACTCCGCCGACAAGGTCTGGGGTATGTGGGGTGACGTGGCTCGAAGCAAACCCCGCGCGGATTTTGAGGGCATCCGGTTCGAGAGGTTTTACAAAAACACGAAATACGGGCTTCTGAGAGACCCTGCGGGATACAGGGTGGGGACTACCTTAGCCTCCTGCACATGCAGAGATTTTCGGGAGAGGCGCGTCCCTTGCGCCCATATGTACAAATTGGCTGATTTGCTGGGTGTGTACGACGAATGGGACGACGGCGCTTAGCGCTGCGGGCCACTGGCGTTTGGACGGGGCGACGGCCGACATGGCCACCGCCTCGGCCATGCGCGTGAATATGTGTTTGGCTATCCCGTCCGCACCTTGTCCCGCCTATATCCGGAATAGGTCGAACAAGGACGGTCGCGATGCGTATAGATTACATTGTTCGAGGATATTGTGTCTTTAGAGTAAGGAGGATTGAGATGAAGTACATAGTTGCGGCTTGCCAGCCGAATATCGCCCAAGGCGACAAAGCCGCTAATTTGAAGAAGGCGCTGGCCATGATTGACGAGGCCGTGGAGCAGGGCGCGAAGGTGACAGTTTTCCCCGAGTATTTCCTGACCTGGCCACCCACTTCCGCCATGACGAAGGCGGACATCGACGACATGGCCGAGACCATACCCGGCCCGTCCACGGACGCCATAGCCAAGAAATGCGTCGAAACGGGCACCTACTGCGTGTGCGGCACTATTATCGAAAAATGCGATGACGGCAAGCTGCGCAACACCAGCGCCATCATCGGGCCTGACGGCAAGATCATAGGCAAGTATCACAAAGCGCAGCCCGAGAACGCCCCCGCGAAGTTCGAGCCCGGCAGCGGCATATGGCCTGGCAACGAGCTGCCTGTGTTCGAGACGCCCCTGGGCCGCTGGGCCATCATGGTGGACATGGATTTCTCGAACCTGGAGATACCCAGGGTGTATGGCCTTAAGGGCGCCGACGTAATTTTTGCCCCCGTGTGCTGGAGCGCGAAGTTCGTGCCCGTCATCGAGACCCTGGCCAGGGCCTCGGGGCTGCAGAGCCACGCCTACATAGTGGCGTCCAACCCCGTGGGCTGGAGGAAGAGCATCCCCGTCCACGCCTGGGCTTTCGCGGCCCAGTCTCAGGAATCCGCCAACAGCGTGGATCTGTCCTACGGCGGCGGCTCCTGCATAGCCCTTGGCAACAATCTGATAGGCAAGGCATGTAATTTCGCCGAAGGTATAGCCTACGCAGTGGTTGACAGCGCCACACCGTCGGCGGGCAGAGCTAACGATGCCAGCATTTACCCGTTCTGGAGAAGGCCGGATCTGTATTCTGAAATCGTCAAGCCCGAGACCGCCCAACCTTGGGGGACTAGCGTGAAGCACGACGTACCCACCCACATCGAACCGAAAAAGTAAGTGAGACCTGTGGCTGAAAAAGGCTTCCAAAACCGTCGCCGCGGATTTGGCGGAGGTTTTGGGGGCCTTTGAAGGAGGAGACTATGTTAGCGGTTGATTTTGCGGGGTTGAAGCTAAAGAACCCCGTCATCGTGGCCTCGGCCACCCCATCCATACACGCGGACGCCATAAAGCGGGCGGCGGCCAACGGCGCGGGAGCCGTTGTGACCAAGTCCGTCATATTCGCGGACGCCAACGGCAAGCCGGCGGGAAACAACGCCAAGCCCAGATTCCAGCTGTACAACACGCCCAACGGGTACGACCCGCGGCTGACGGAAAAAGGCGGCATGTTTTCTTTCTTCCGTTTTCAGGAGCCTTACCCCACGCCTGAGAAAATGGCCCACATCCTGGACGACGTGAAGAAGGGAGGCGTGGACATTCCCGTCATCGTGAGCATATGCGGCTTCACCGACGACTACGATTCCTGGCGTAAGCTGGCCCGCCTCATGGAAGACGCGGGCGCCGACGCGCTGGAGCTGAACGGCCACATGTGGAGCCCCGTGGTGAAGTACAGCGACCCCGCCATAGCCACGGTGGTGAAACGTGAAGTGAAGATACCCGTTATATACAAGATGATGGGGGCCACGGAGGAACCCGCCAAGGTGGCGCCCCAGTTGGTCGCCGCAGGGGCCGACGCCCTCACGGGCCTTGGGACTTTCGGGTTCCGCGCGCTGGAGGTGGACGTGGAGAACGAGAAGCCTTGGATGGAGATGGCGCACGGGCTTGGCGGCACCTGGCTTCGCGCCGTGAGCCTGGCCTTCGTCTCGTCCATGGCCCAAGCCGTGGACGTGCCCATATCGGGCGTGACGGGCATACAGTCCTGGGAGGACGCGGTGAAATACATCCTGCTGGGCGCCACTACGGTACAGGTCTGCGCGGCCATATATGCCCGAGGTTACAAGGTTCTCCAAGAGATAAACGACGGCATGGAGGCTTACATGAAGCGGAAAGGCTACGGCTCCATCGAGGATTTCAGGGGCAAGGCGCTGGCGAAAATAGCGAAATCCAGGCCCAACGACCTGCCAATCCGCGCCGTGGTCAATGAAAAATGCACGGGTTGCGGCATGTGCAAGGATTCCTGCATGTTCGACGCGATACGCTTCGAGAACAGGAAGACATCCATCACCGAGGCCTGCGACGGTTGCGGCGTATGCTGGTCTCTTTGCAATTTCCGCGCTATAGAGATGAGGAGTTTCGCTTAGGCGCCGCAAGGCGCGATGGAGGCGTGAAATGGATAAGTATGTTTTGAGGTTTGAGAGGGGCGGGGTTTTTGAGGTGCGTTTCCTGGAAGACGCCGCTCCCGCCACGGTCGCCGCTTTCAAGGCCGCCCTGCCCCTGTCGGGAGGGTGCCTGCAGGCTAGATTCGCGGGGGACGAGTTCTTTTTCAGCGCCCCCTCCATTGAAGTGGCGGAAGAGAACGCCGTGGCGCCCTACCATGGCGCCATAGCCTTTAACAGCGACCCGCAATGGCGGGCGGTGTGCGTGTATTACGGCTCTACCATCAAAGGGACGTATTACAGCCTTTTCGCAGAAATCAAGGAAAACCTTGATGAGCTTCGGGAGGTGGGCATGAGAGTGTGGAAGAGGGGCGAGGAAAAAGTATTTTTTGAAAAGATTCAGTAAAGGCGCCAATTTTCGCCGTGGCGTTGTTGCGGCGTAGGCGATCGCCCTCACACGCTGGCCCGTACGCTCCGCTAGCCCGCCTGTGCCGCGCCTAGCCACAAAAAATCCATAGCCTTTTGTAAGAAATAGGCGTCGGTTCGAGGAAAATCCGCCTTTTTTCGCGGAAAGTCGCCGTCTCGGCGCCACGCTTGGGCCAGGCGGCTCTTGCACGTGGCGCCTTTCTTACATATAATGGATGTATGAGGCCATGGGGCTTCTCACGGGGCGTAGGACGGCCACGTGCCATAGTTGTGTGCTTATTATTAAGAAAAGAGGGACGCTATGAAAGATTTCATTTTCAAAATGCCTACGCGAGTGATTTTCGGCATAGGCAAGGCCAACGACATAGGCGCCATCTGCGCGGAGCAGGGTTATAAGAACGTGTTCGTGCTGACCGGTCCCCATATCGGCAAGTCCGAGCTGCTCGTCAGGGTCAAGTCCTCCATCGAGGGGGCGGGAATAGCCTGCGACTATTACGATAAAACCGCCTCCGACCCCACCGTGGAACTGACGGACGAGGTGGCGGGCGTCGTCAAGGCGGCGGGCGCGGACGCGGTGGTAGCCTTAGGCGGCGGCAGCCCCATCGATCTGGCCAAGGCGGTCTGTATGCTGCAGACCAACGAAGGCTCCGTGAGGGACTATTTGTTCGGCGGCACGAAAACCGTCACGAACGCCCCCATACCCCTCATAGCCATCCCCACCACGGCGGGCACGGGCAGCGAGGTGACGGCCGCTTCCGTCATAACTGACACCAGCAAGAACATAAAGCTGTCCGTCACCCATGAGTCCCTCATCCCGAAAATCGCGCTGATAGACCCCTCATTGCATTTGGGGATGCCCCAGCTTATCACCGCGTCAACGGGCATGGACGCCCTAACCCACGCCATCGAGTGCTATGTCTCCCTGAACGCCGAGCCCTTCAGCGACGCCTACGCCCTCTACGCCATGCGCCTGATAGGCGAGAACCTGCGTGTGGCTGTGGCGGACGGGTCTAACCTGGCGGCCAGGACTAATATGGCTCTGGCCAGCACCATAGCCGGCTGCGCCTTCCTCAACGGCGGGCTGGGCGTAGTCCACGGCATAGCCCAGGCCATGGGCGGCCTGCACGGCACGCCCCACGGCATAGCCAACGGCCTGATACTGCCTTACGCCATGGAGCGCAATTTCGTGGGCAATCTGGCGAAATTCAGGGATATCGCCGTGGCGCTGGGCAAAAACGTGGAGGGCTTGAGCCTGAGGGAAGCCGCCTATGAGGCCGTGGAGGCCGTCTTCGATCTGGTAGAGGACATTCACGTCCCCTCGAGCTTGAAGGATTTGGACATCGGCCCCGAAGATTTCCCGCCCATAGTGGAGGGAACCATGAATTTCAGACTGCTGGCCATCAATCCCTGCAAGCTGTCGGCAGGGGACGTGGAAAAGATTCTGCTCAGGGCGCGCGAGGGAAGATACGCCCTGTGAAGCCGCAACCCCGCAACAGCGCGGGAGCGGTAATGCAAAAAACAAAAAGCGACATTATACGAGGAAAATACAAATAGTTTAGGCGCGGTTTTTCTCGTGCCTGGCCAGGCACGAAAAAAACAAGCCAGGAGGATGTGGATAAAATGGAATTCAGCTACTCAGAAACCCAGCAAATGCTAAAAAAAATGCTTAAGGACTTCTCTGAGAAGGAGATAGCCCCCTACTGCGAGGAATGGGACGAGAACGCGGTTTACCCCGCTGAATCCATCTCCAAGCTTGCCGATCTGGGCCTGATGGGGATGCCCTTCCCTTCGGAGTACGGCGGCGCGGGGCTGGACTACGTGACCTACGTCATGGCTATAGAGGAGCTTTCCAAAGTCAGCGGTTCCCACGGCGTGATAGTCCAGACTCACAACGCGCTCTGTTGCTGGCCGATTTTCACCTACGGCACGGAAGAGCAGAAACGCAAATACCTCCCCAAGCTTCTTTCGGGGAAACACCTGGGCGCCTTCGGCCTGACCGAGCCTAGCGCGGGAACGGACGCGGCCATGCAGAAAACCAGGGCCGAGGACAACGGCGACCATTGGTTGCTAAACGGCACGAAGATTTTCATATCGGGCGGCGACATCGCGGACGTGCTGGTCATAATGGCTATGACGGACAAGAGCCAGGGCGTCAAAGGGATAAGCTCCTTCATACTGGAAAAAGGGATGCCTGGCTTCAGGGTGGGCAAAAAAGAGAACAAGATGGGCATACGCGCCTCTCATGCCGCTGAGCTGATATTCGACAATTGCCGGATTCCCAAGGAGAACCTGCTGGGTGAGGTCGGCAAGGGTTTCAAGGTGGCCATGACGTCCCTGGACGTGGGCAGGCTGGGCATAGCGGCCCAGGCGCTGGGGATAGCCCAGGGCGCCTTCGACCAGACGGTGGCCTACATGAAGCAACGCGAGCAGTTCGGCCGTACCCTGGACAAGTTCCAAGCGCTGGCCTTCGAGATGGCATCCATGAAAGCGCGAATCGACGGCGCCCGCTTCCTGCTTTACCACGCGGCCTGGCGCAAGGAGCAAGGGCTGCCCTTCACCGCCGAGGCGGCGGCAGCGAAGCTGACATGCTCCGAGACCGCCATGTACGTGACCACCAAAGCCGTCCAGTTCCATGGAGGCTACGGCTACATCAAGGATTTCCCCGTCGAGCGCATGATGAGGGACGCGAAGATAACTGAGATATACGAGGGCACCTCCGAGGTGATGAAGATGGTCATGGCAGGCGAGATATTCAAGTGACCCGCGTCGGCGCACGGCCCACGAAAGGAACGGTGCGAATTATGAAACAATGCGTAATAACAGGGGCGGCCCGCACGGCCGTCGGAGCCTATCTGGGCAGCCTGAAGACAGTGGAGGCGCAAGACCTCTGCGCCGCCGTGATTAAAGCCGCCGCTGATCGATCGGGCATCGGGCTTGAAAGCCTAGACCAGGTCGTCATGGGCGACGTGTACGGCTACACGCCCAACGTGGCCAGGTGCGCCGCGCTGATAGCGGGCGTGCCCATCGAGACTCCCGCCTACGAGGTGGATCGGCAGTGCGCCAGCTCATTGCAGGCCGTCGTCAGCGCCTGTCACGAGATAAACGCCGATGAGGCGGAGGTGATCATGGCGGGCGGCGTGGAGGTCATGTCCAGGCTCACCTATTATCTGGATCCCTCCACGCGCTACTCGCCCATGCGGCTGGGAGACAAGCCCCTGTACGACACTTTCACCCACGGCGTCACCATGGTGCAACCGCCTTCCCTCTACCCCGGGCTGAACATGGGGCTGACCGCCGAGAACGTGGCGGAGCAGTACGGCATAAGCAGGGATGAGCAGGACTCCTTCGCCTACGACAGTCAAATGAAGATGAAGGCGGCCAAGGAGGCGGGGAAATTCAAGGACGAGATAGTCCCCTTCCAGGTCGTGGACAGGAAGAAATCCTTCATCTTCGACACGGACGAGCACAACACTCCCGACACCACCTTGGAGTCGTTGGCGAAGCTGAGACCGGTGTTCAAGAAGGACGGGACGGTCACTGCGGGGAATTCTTCAGGCATGAACGACGGAGCCTCCGCGGTGGTGGTCATGTCCGAGGACAAGGCCAAGGCGGCCGGAGCCAAACCTCTGGTTAGGGTGGTCTCCATGAGCAGCACGGGTTGCGATCCAAGGATAATGGGCATAGGGCCCGTGTCGGCCATAAACAAGGCATTGGCGAAGGCGGGGCTGAAAAAGGAGGACATAGGGCTTTATGAGCTGAACGAAGCTTTTGCGGCTCAGAGCCTGGGTTGCCTGAAGGCACTGGGCATGGGCCCCGGCACGGAGCTTTACGAACGGGTCAACGTGAACGGCGGCGCTATCGCCCATGGCCACGCCCTGGCCAGCAGCGGCACCAGGCTGCTGACCACCCTGATATACGAGATGAAGCGGCGAGACGTCAGATATGGGCTGGCGTCCCTGTGCATAGGCGGCGGGCAGGGCATGGCCCTCATAGTGGAGAACGCGCGGTAGCCGCAGGGAGGGAATTATGCTATTGAAGAAGGTCGGCGTGGTCGGCGCGGGGATGATGGGCGCAGAAATCGCCTTGTGTTTCGCGCGAGCGGGTATGGACACGGTCTTGAGCGACGTGAGCATGGACTTCGTCCGGAAAGGCATGAAACGCCAGGAAGAAATATTAGATAAATCAGTAAAAAAAGGTAGAATAACCCTCGAGGACAAAGAGGCGGCCTTGGGCCGCGTCACGGGAACCGCCGACATGACAGTCATGTCGGACAGGGATCTGGTCATCGAAGCCGTGTCAGAGGTGTTTGAGGTGAAGGCCCAGGTGTTCGGCCGTCTGGACGAGGTCTGCGGGCCTGACACGATTTTTGCCAGCAACACCTCCAGCATATCTATAACGAAGCTGGCCTCGTCGGCGTCGCCGGTCAGGCGCAAGCGCTTCCTGGGGACTCACTTCAACTCCCCCGCCAGCGTGATGAAGCTGGTGGAGGTCATCCCCGCCCTGCTCACGGAGGAAGAAGCCGTCCGTGACGTGACCCGCGCACTGGAGGAAATCGGCAAAGAGCCTGTCCGCGTGAAGGACGTGGTGGGCTTCGGGCTTAACAGGCTCTTCCACGTGTTCTACCTGGAGGCCTGCCGTCTGGTGGAGGAGGGCGTCTGCTCCGTGGAGGACGTAGACAAGATATGTATTCACGGCCTGGGGCATCCCATGGGCATTTTCAGGCTGCTGGACATCACTGGGCACGACCTGAACCTAAAGGTGGACGAAATCATGTTCGACGCCTACGGCGAACGTTACCGCCCCAGTCCGCACATAAGGAAGCTGGTGGATTCGGGGATGCTGGGCAGAAAGACAGGCGCGGGGTTTTATGAATATGAATGAGCGGAGCGTGACGTCAAAAGAATTGTTGAAAAAACTGACCGCACTGCATTACGAAGGCGCGGCCAAGGCGAAGGCCGAGGGACGCCCCGTAGTATGGGCCACGTCGATCAGCCCCCAGGAGCTGCTGGAGACCATGGATTTGGCCACGGTGTACCCGGAGAACCACGCCGCGGCCATCGGCGCCCGCAAGGAGGCGCTTGTTTTCATCGACGAGGCGGAGCGCGACGGCTATTCCCAGGACATATGCTCCTACGCGCGGGTGAATATCGGCTACGCGGGCGTAGGTAAATCGGAGGCCCAGGACATACCTCTGCCTGACCTCCTGTTCTGTTGCGGCAACATATGCGGCACGGTGATAAAGTGGTACGAGAACCTGGCCAAAGAGCTGCGCGTCCCCATGATATTCATCGACATGCCTTTCAACCATTCCTTCCACGTCCCAGCCCACAGCAGGGCGTACATGCGCGGGCAAATAGAGGATGCCATAGAGCAGTTGGAAGCATTCACGAAAAGGCGCTTTGACAGGGACAAATTCAGCGAGGTCATGAGGCTTTCCAACGCTACCTGCGAGTGGTGGAAAAAAGCCACGGATTTGGCGAAGGCTAAGCCGTCGCCCCTGAACGGCTTCGATATGTTCAACTACATGGCCATCATCGTGTGCATGAGGGGGAGCAAAGAGGGCTACGAGCTGTTCAAGCTTTGGCACGACGAGCTGGCGGCTAAGGCGGCAGCGGGCATGGGCCCCTGGAGCTCCGCAGAGGAGAAATACCGCGTGATGTGGGACGGCATCGCCTGCTGGCCCCACCTCTCCACCACCTTCAACGCGCTGAAAAAGCACGGCATAAACATGGTCACATCCAGCTATCCCGAATCCTGGAACCTGCGCTACGAGACTAATGATCTGGAGGGGATGGCGGCGGCGTACTCGTCCATATATGCCAACCGCAACCTGGACTACGACATCGGTTACATGAAGAAATTGGTTGACGAGTTTCGGCTGGACGGCATAGTGTACCATTCAAACAGAAGCTGCAAATTGATGGATTTCCGCCAATACGAAGTACAGCGGCGCGTAGGCGAGCTGACGGGCGTCCCCTCGGTGATATTCGACGGGGATCAGACCGATCCCAGGAGCTTTTCGGAGGCGCAATACGAGACCAGGATACAGGCGCTGGCGGAGATGATGGAGCGCGGCAAAGGAGGGATGGGCCTATGAGCTACAGAGAGACCGTGACAAAGCTTAGAGAGAGGGCCTTAGACCCGGCCAAAAGCGCGGCGGCTCTGACGCGTGAGACGGGAAAGCCCCTGATAGGCTGTTTCCCCGTGTACGCGCCTGAGGAAATCATCTACGCGGCGGGGGCGTTGCCAGTGGGCATGTGGGGGGGCAAGACGGAGTTGAAGCTGGCAGACCGCTATCTCCAAAGCTTCTGTTGCTCAGTCATGCGCGCCAATCTGGAGCTGGGACTTAAAGGAAGTTACGGCGCCCTGCGGGGCGTGGTCATCCCCACCTTCTGCGACAGCCTCAAATGCGTGTGCGAGAATTGGAAAACAGCCGTGCCGCAGCTCCCCGCCCTGCCGATAGTCTATCCCCAGAACCGCTCTGCGGCAGGGACATTATACATGAAAGACGAGCTGGCCCGCTTCAAGGGGGAAGCGGAAAAACTTTTGCGCGTCAATATCAGTGAGGAAGCCCTGATGGCGGCTTGGGAGACCTACGAGGATTGCAGGGCCGCTCAGCGCGGCTTCGTGGCCGCCGTCGCCCGGCACGCGGGCGCCATAGACGCGGAAACCCGCCACCTCATTCTGAAGGCGGCTTATTTCAGCGACAGAGCCGAATACGCCCGTCTTTTGCGCGTGATAACCGAGGGTCTGGCCAGCGAGGCTGAGGACAGCACAGAAGCCTCGCCAGGAATCAGGCGGCGGGCCTACGGCATTAAAGCCGTTCTGACCGGATACATGTCCGAACCTGCGGAAATACTGAGGATATTGGACGAGAACGGCGTGGCTGTCGTCGGCGACGACCTTGCCCACGCCTCCAGACAGTTCCGCGTCGCGGGTCGGCGTGAGGGTTGCTTCTGGGAGCTAATGGCGGGCAGGATGGCCGACCAAAGCGGCTGCGCGTTCCTGTACGACCCGAATAAAAGCCGCGGGCGCAATCTGTTGCATATGGTAAGAGAGGCGGACGCGGATGCGGTCATAGTGTTCATGATGAAATTCTGCGACCCTGAGGAATTCGACTACCCCATATACAGGAAGGAATTGGAGGCCGCCGGCGTACCCGTCCTCTGCCTGGAGGTAGACCAGCAGACCGACTCCTTCGAGCAAATCAGGACGAGGGTGCAAAGCTTCGCGGAGACTCTGGGGACGGCGCCCCTCGGAGTGCGCGCGGGAGGCAAGGCTTGAGGCGGCTCGGCGGAGCGGGTAGCGCGACGGGATACTGCGCGGCGACGGTTCAGGCGGTCATACGTAAAGATTTAGAATTACAGCCGCCCGCTCCAGGCGATAGGAGGAGAGCATGTTCGCAGGGATAGACATAGGCTCGTCCTCTTCAAAAGCGGCCATTATCGGCGACGACGGCAGGTTGCTGTCCGTATCCGTCCATAATCAGGGCGCGGGCACCGACGGCCACAGGCAAGCGCTGGAGCGGGCCTTGGCACTGGCCGGGGCCGAAAGAAGCGACATCCGCTTCTTGGTCGCCACAGGATACGGACGTATGCGTTACGAGGGGGCCGACAGGCAGTTGACGGAAATCAGTTGCCACGCCAAGGGCGTCGCCTGGCTCACCTCAGGCGCCCGAACCATAATAGACGTGGGAGGGCAAGATTCGAAGGCCATCAAACTGGACGCGGCGGGGAACGTGGCCAATTTCGCTATGAACGAGAAATGCGCCGCAGGAACGGGCCGTTTTTTAGAAGTGATGGCGCGGGTTCTGGACTGTCGAGTTGACGAGCTTTCCGAGATAGCCGCCGCCTCCGTCAAAGAAGTCCCCATCAGCAGCGTCTGCGCCGTTTTCGCAGAGAGCGAGGTGATATCCCGCCTTTCCTCGGGGGAACGCCCCGAGGACGTGGCCAGGGGCGCCCACGTGTCCATAGCCAGGCGCATAGCCGGGCTTGCGGGCAGGATAGGCTGCCAGCCCGAAATAGTCATGACAGGCGGCGTGGCTCTCAACGGGGACGCGGTGGCCTGCCTGTCCAAGGAACTGGGGCACGAAGTGCTGGTGGCGCCCCACGCCCAGGCGATAGGAGCCGTAGGCGCCGCCGCCTTCGCTTGGGAAATGGCGCGAGCTGCAAAATAAAAGCCGCTCCGCCCCGCCCATAGATCTGATCGGCCTGAAATCGGAACGCGACACGGGAAGGGTTTAAAAGGAGAGCATATGGACGTTTTGATGGGAAAAGAAAAAATCAAGAAAATAATACCGCACAGGGAGCCTATGCTCCTTGTTGACGAAGTGTTGGAAATGACGGCGGGAGAGCGCATAAGGACACGCCTTAGCCTGAAGCCTGATATGATGTTCTTCAAGGGGCATTTCCCCGATGCTCCCGTGCTGCCAGGCGTCCTGACTGTAGAGGCCATGGCGCAGACGGCTGACATACTGCTGCTCTCCATGGAGTGCTACGCGGGGCTGACGCCGCTGTTCATAGGTATTGACAAGGTTTCCTTCAAGAAAAAGCTGGAGCCTGGCGACGTGCCGGAGATCACCGCCTACGTGATACGGATTAACGAACCAAAGGCCGTGGTCACCTGCGGCGCGGAGGTGTTTTGCGACGGGGGGATCGTTGCCACAGGGGAAGTCACCCTGGCCATGAGATAATATACGGAAATCAAATCATTAATTACAAGGAGAGGGTATGAATACCAACTGGAAAGACCTTTACGATCAGCGCCTCGTCACCGCTCAGGAGGCGCTGAGACACATCAAGTCGGGAGACAGCATCATAACCTCCCACGCGGCGGCCGAGCCTCAGTACCTGATAGAACAGCTGTTGCTCAGGAAGGACGAGCTAGAGAACGTCCAAATCATAAACGGGCTGAACATAGGGAAGGCGCGTTACGCCGAGCCGTCCTATCGGGGCCACTTCGTGAACGTGAGCTTCTTCCTGGGAAAAAACAACAGGGCCTGCATACAGGAGGGGCGTGGCGAGTTCCTGCCTATACATTTTTATGCCCAGCCCCGCGCCATACGCGAGGGCAACATCCCCTGCGACGTGGCGCTGATACAATGCGCCCCGCCTGACGTCAGCGGTTACGTGAACATGGGCGTGTCCTGCGACCAGACCAGGCTGATAGCCGAGAAGGCGCGGCTCACGGTCGCGCAGGTGAACGCTAAAATGCCGCGCCTGTGCGGGGACACCCTGATCCACGTGTCGGAAATAGATTATTTCGTCGAATACGACGAAGACATCTACGAGTTGCCGCAAATCAACGGCGACGACCCCATAGCCGAGAAGATCGGCCAAAACATCTCCACGCTGATAGACGACGGCGCCACTCTGCAAATGGGCCAGGGCACCATACCCAATGCCATACTGAAGTGCCTGGGGGACAAAAAAGACCTAGGCGTCCATACCGAGGTTTTCTCCGACAACCTGTTGCCCCTCATAGAGGCGGGCATCATCAACGGACGCAGAAAAACCCTGAACAAGGGGAAAATCGTGGCCACCTTCGTGCAGGGCACACGGGCCTTCTACGATTTCGTGGACAACAACAACATGATCCAGCTGATGCCGGTGGACTACACCAACGACGTGGGCGTAATAGCGCGAAACGACAACATGGTGGCCATCAACTCCGCGCTGGAGGTGGATTTGATGGGGCAGGTGGTGGCCGACTCCATAGGGAGCAAGACCTTCAGCGGGGTGGGCGGCCAGCTGGACTTCCTGCGCGGGGCGGAGCAATCGAAAAACGGCAAACCCGTTATAGCTTTGCCCTCCACGGCGAAAAACGGCAAAGTATCCAGGATATGCGCAGCGCTGAAGCCCGGCACCCCCGTGACCACCACCAGACAGGATGTCCATTACGTGGTGACCGAATACGGCGTGGCGCAGCTTTTTGGGAAAACCATAAGTCAAAGAGCTGAGGCGCTGGTGGGCATAGCCCATCCTGATTTCCGCGAGGAGCTGCGGAGGGAGTTCCGTGAGTACTGCGAGGGCGCGGGGCGAATCTGGTTTTAGGGGGCGGCATAGTATTCGAAGGGGCTCGGATATCTGGCGCGATGGCCCTCCCCTTCATACTATGCGCACACAAAACGCGGGACTGCGCTCAAATCCCACACTCACCGAAGCGACATGTCCGCCGACGGGCTTACCCGTCGGCGGACATGTCGCTTCGGCGTTCACGCCGCCATTTTCCCTACGCTTTAGCGGCATAGCCTGCCGCGCTGAAATTCAAGAGAGAAAAGCAACAACGCATGGCGGACAGAATACCACCTGGAGGCGCACAAGAGATCTTTTGAAGCCTCCACAAGAGAAGCCTGTTAGCGCGACGGACAACTTGCCGGATGCCTGCCGTCGCCTTATCTCCAGAAAACAGGCTACGCCAAAGGGTCACGTAAAAATGCAAATAAAATCGACTGCCAGTCAGCATTTGCTAAAAATACCTGAACACGCCTCTGACCAATCCCAGTATTTTCACGTCGTTGACTATTATAGGGCTCATGCTCGGATTTTCGGGCTGAAGACGTATCCTTCCGTCCTCCTTGTAAAAAGTTTTAACAGTAGCCTCGCTCTCGAACCCGTCAACCATGGCAACAACTATCTCGCCGTTCTCAGCGGTGCTTTGTTGCCTGACCAAAATATAGTCGCCGTCATTTATCCCCACGCCCGTCATGCTGTCGCCTCTGACGCTGAGCATGAAGCTCGTTCCGCTTGGCGCGAATCTGGCGGGTATAGGAAACGCGTCTTCAATATTCTCATCCGCCAAGATCGGCGTACCGGCGGCAATCCTGCCAACGACAGGGACATTCACCACGTCCGCCTTTCTAAAATGGGAGAACATGTTTTCGCCATCCTCTTTCAGCGCCTCATCTGTCAGCATCAGAGCCCTGGGTTTAGAGGGGTCTCGCTTTATGTATCCGTTTATTTCTAATTGCAGGAGGTCATTGTGCGCCGTGGATGTGGATTTTATGCCCAACGCGTTGCACACTTCCCGCACGGTGGGCGGATAACCTTTTTGGCGTATCTCGTTTTTTAAGAAATCCAACATCTGCTTCTCGCGTTTTTTCAGCTCACGCATCTGAACACACCTTCCCTTTCGCAAAACAACCAATGCGCCTCTGGCTCAAGCGCGCTAACCGTGCTGCCATCGCTTTTGAATCTCTCTCTGCCGCGCATCGACAAGAGACATGTTTCGCCAGCCGCTTAGACCAACTGCAACCTCTCCGGTAGCTAATGCCCGGTCCCTTCCTAGCTCGATATTTTTCCACGACCGATCTGCCGCCGACGATAAGCGGCTCGCGCGTAGAACCATCTGTTCTTTTTAAGTATATCATATTACGCGATATTTGTAAACATGCGTTCTTTGGTGATGTCTGAAAATTTACGCAACTGCACATAATACTGCTCTCTCTTCAAAAGATGGCTGTCTTTGCAGTCTTTTCTCGCCATCTGCAGGCTTCACCGCCTTACCGCGCGCGGCCTGTTCACCTAGGCACGAACACGCGACCCATGGAGGTTCCTGCCAGGCCTTTCATCTCGAGGACAGTAATGAGCCCGTTTATGTATTGCGCTTTTATGCCTGTTACCGAACACAATTCGTCAGCAGTCATCTCGCCGTTGTAAACTAGAGCCTCGTAAACTTTTTTCTCGTCTATCCCCAACTGCGCGCTTCTTATCTCAGCAACCGTGTCATTGGTCGCGCCCAAATCCATGGCCACGTCATCCAATGTAGCTATGGCCATGGCTCCGTCCTGGATAAGCCTGTTGCAACCTAGGCTGGACGCCTTGTTGATATTGCCCGGCACCGCATATACATGTCTTCCTTGTTCGGCGGCACGTTCGGCTGTAATAAGCGATCCGCTTTTTATGCCGGCCTCCACTACCACTGTAGCCAAGCATAGACCGCTTATGATGCGATTTCTCATAGGAAATGTGAATCGTGTCGCGTGCATCCCCGGCTCCAGTTCAGATACTATCAGCCCATATCTGGAAATATCATCCATCAAACGCAAGTGTGCTTTGGGATAGCATATATCCACCCCGCACCCCAACACCGCCACCGTCTTGCCATCCGCTGCCAGCGCTCCCTTGTGCGCCCATGCGTCAATGCCCTCCGCCATGCCGCTGACCACCGTCAACCCATGTTCCGCCAATGATTTCGCGAGGTTGTAGGATACGTTAACGCCATATTCCGTCGCTTTCCTGGCTCCCACCACCGCCACCGCGCTAGTCATGAGCAGACTGACGTCACCCCTGTAGTAAAGCCTGGCAGGCGCGTTCGGAATGCGTCTCAGCAACTCGGGATATCGTATGTCATCTATGTCTACGTGTTGATAAGTCGCCATGCCTTGCAAACCCTCCTATGCAATCACCCATGCGGATTCCTGTAACGTATCGCTTCAGCCAAATGAGCGAATCCGATATCTACGGAACCCGCCATGTCCGCCACAGTTCTCGCCACCTTGAGAATCCTGTTATACGCCCGTGCGGATAATGAGAATTTCTCATAAGCGGCTCTCATGAGCTTACCGCTTTCCTCATCGATGCCACAGTGCGCCTCTATCATTTCATGGCTCATGCGAGCGTTCACCGTGCCCTGTCTGCTTAACTGCACTTCCCTGGCGATCATTACACGCTCGCGAATCGCGCTGGAGGGCTCATTTTCCCCTTTTGAAGTCAATTCTTCGTAATCCACGGGCGGCGCTTCTACGTAAATGTCTATTCTGTCCATGATAGGTCCCGAAATTCGTCCTCTGTAGTTTTTTACTGAATCGCAAGAACATTCGCACTTGCCGCTGGGATGCCCGTACCATCCGCATTTGCAGGGATTCATGGCGCAAACCAGCATAAAATCCGAAGGATAAGTGACGCTTCCGCTGGCTCTTGTTATGGTCAACCGCCCGTCCTCTATAGGTTGTCTGAGGCTCTCCATCACTTCTCTCCTAAACTCGGGAAATTCGTCCAGGAACAGCACTCCGTTGTGAGCTAGGCTCATCTCCCCGGGCCTCAACGACTTACCGCCTCCTGCTATGCCCGCGCTCGACACGGAATGATGCGGCGCGCGAAACGGCCTGTGCGGCAACAGAGGCGCCGCCTTGCCTGTCATTCCGGCTATTGAATGAACCGCCGTGCTTTCAATCATCTCATCCATGCTCATAGGCGGCAGTATTGACGGTATCCGTTTTGCCATCATGCTCTTGCCGCTGCCCGCCATGCCGCACAATAAGATGTTATGCGCCCCGCTAACGGCCACTTCCAGAGCCCTGCGCATGCCCGGTTGCCCTTTAACATCGGAAAAATCGTGGTATGTCTCTTCGTCCTCTTTCGCCGCATATTCTCCTGCTCGTTTGATCTCGTTAATTCCTTGCAGATGTTCCACAATCTCTGAAACATGCTCCGCCGGGTAGACAGTTATGCCCCGCACTAGCGCCGCTTCGGCGGCGCTGTCCTTTGGGACGAATATTTCTTTCGCTCCGTGCTTTCGCGCGGACAGCGCGATGGGCAGCATGCCTCTTACCGGACGCAGGGAACCTTCCAAAGACAGTTCTCCCACGAACACGCAATCCTTGGGTATGCCCTCTAACTGGCCGCTTGCCTCCAATATGCCCAAGGCGATGGGCAAGTCGTATATAGGCCCTTCCTTCCTGGTGTCCGCAGGCGCCAAGTTCACCAAGATACGCTTCAACGGAAATTCGAAACCTATGTTCTTCAGGACGACCCTGACTCGTTCCCTTGATTCTTGTACCGAGCTGTCCGGAAGCCCTACGATGATAAAAGCCGGAAGCCCGCTGCTTATACTGGTCTCCACTTCCACTTTGTAGCCCTCCAAGCCTGCCAACCCTATAGAAGTTATGTTATTCCTATTCCTCATCTCCCCCTCCGACTGCGCCTGCCCGTTGCCCCCTCTCCGGCGCAACATCGGACAGTTACGCTTATGAACTCCCGCTCCTGCAAACTCTCCGGCCGTTCGGCAATTGCCGCGTGAAACTTCCCGAATATTTGCGCGCCCACGCCAAGCGCGCTTGCTAGGCGCCCGCGTCTCCTATTCTGAAGGCGTCTCTTATGTGGCGTAGCCAAGCCTTGCCGTTAAGCAAAAGAATCTCGATCACGTCAAATCTGTGTTCAGGCATGTTTCCCAAACTTGCCCTCACTGAATTCAAAGACATGTAATAGGCCGCGACCATAGAAAGCCGCCTCATCTTATGTTTGTTGACCGCTTCGCATGGCAATCCCTGTGATAATCCTGCTCTGGTTTTGACCTCGATGAACAGAACTGTTTTGTTATTCTCCAAGGCAATAATATCTATTTCCCCTATCTTGCTTCTGAAATTTGTTTCAACCAGTTTTATTCCTTCGCTTCGCAGATATTCCGCCGCGCGCCGTTCCCCCCACGCTCCCATAGTAATCTTTTCGCCCATGCCGTCGTATTCGCGCCTCCCGCCTTAATGGCTTATTGCCTCGTCTTATGCTTATCCTTTTTTAATTCCGCCCAGTTTCCGGCGCGAGACGCCACCCATATCAATATTACCATATATTTAAATTAATGTCAATATATCCCATAAAGGGCGAAGCGCGCTTGCCCGCGCCCACACGCAAAAAACAAACGCTTACGCGTAACGTCGAATTTCTTATGCTCTTCATGAAATTGAGATGTAATAACACCGATCTGCTTTTACAATGCCGTTTTGCCCCGCGCTTCAGCGCGGCCGGAAAAACGGACAGCGAAGCGAACGTAGTGAGCATAGGCGGAACCCGATCCTATCGCCTGCAGTCGTTGGCAGGCTTTATTCTAGATGCGCAACGCTTCAACGCGTGGCTTTTTGCCGTAAAACCGAGCCCTGCTGTGGCGATTTATCATGGCCCTTTATCGCTTTCTGTCATCCGCCCGGTATTTTGGGGCAGACTTTAACCGAGAAATGGCATGAAAACAGATGGTTTTTTTGTTCTAGGCGCAATACGTAGGCAAGTCCGTAGATTCTGCGGAGCTTTTCAACGAATAGTGACGAAAAATACCGTCCTGCAACCATGTTTCACGCATTTCCCCCCTACCCCAACTCCCCAAAAAACGATATCTGGTTCGACTCGGGAAGCCCCGACAAAGCCCCGCAGCCGGAAAGCGCCTCCAGCGCCGTCTTGTTCACCTTCGCCCTGACCCGCAGATCGTCAACAGAAATAAAAGGCGACGCGTCGAAAGCCTCCTTGATCCCCCGCGCCGCGTTGACGCCCACCCCCTGCAACGCGGCCAGCGGCGCCCGCAGCTTGCCGTCTTCGATGGCGAAATCGCAGCTGTCGGAAAAACTAACATCAGGAGGCAGAAGCTCATAGCCCCTGGCGTACATCTCGTAAACCACCTCCAGGACTGTCGCCTCGTCCTGCTCCTTCTTGGTGGCGTTCTTGCCTTTCGCCTCCACCAGCTTCACCTTGTCCAGCGCGGCCTTAAGGCCCAGCAACGCCGTCGCCACGTCGAAATTGTCAATGGCCGCCGTGAAATACGCCGCGTAAAAAGCCAACGGGTAGTACGCCTTGTAGTACGCTATGCGGTAAGACATCAGCACGTAGGCCACCGCGTGGGCCTTGGGGAACATGTACTTAATGCGGCGGCAGGACTCCACGTACCACTCAGGCACGCCGTGGGCGCGCAGCATCCCCGCCTCCGCGTCCGTCACCCCCTTGCCCTTGCGCACGTTCTCCATTATCTTGAAGGAATCCCCGTCGGGCACCCCTTTGGAGATGAGGTAATTCATGATGTCGTCCCTGGTGGAAATCGCCTCGTCCATGGCCGCCTTCCCTGACTTAATCAGCTCGTGGGCGTTGTTCGTCCACACGTCCGTCCCGTGGGAAAACCCCGAAATCCTCACCAAATCGGACAGCTTCCTCGGCTTGGTCACGTCCAGCATCTGCCGCACGAAACGGGTGCCGAACTCGGGTATGCCGTAGCTGCCGTGGCTGAAGGCGTAGCGCGGCGCCTTTATGTCCAGCCCCTCAATGCCGTTGAAAATGCTGTTGACCCTCTCGTCGTTCAAGGGGACGGAAAGGGGGTCAACCCCCGTCAAATCCTGCAACCGCTTTATCATCGAAGGCACGTCGTGCCCCAATATATCCAATTTCAGCAAATTCTCGTCAATAGAATGGTAGTCGAAATGAGTGGTGACCACATCGCTGCCCGCGTCGTTGGCCGGGCGCTGTATGGGGCAGAACTCGTATATCTCGTGGCCCTCGGGCACTATGATGATGCCGCCGGGGTGCTGCCCCGTGGTGCGCCGCACGTCCGTGCAAGCCTCCGTCAACCGCTCGACCTCCCATTTATTCACGGGAATCCCCTGCTCCTCGTGGAACTTCCTCACGAACCCGTAGGCCGTCTTGCTCTTTATGGTGCTGATAGTCCCCGCCCGAAACACGTTCTGCTTGCCAAACAGCTCCTCCACGTACTTGTGCGCCTGGGTCTGGTACTCCCCCGCGAAATTGAGGTCAATATCCGGCTCCTTGTCCCCTTCAAAGCCCAAGAACGTCTCAAAAGGTATGTTAAAGCCCTCCTGCCTGAACCTGGCCCCGCAATTCGGGCAATCCCTCGCGGGCATGTCCGCGCCGCAGCCGTAAGCCTCCGCATCCCCCCACTCCAGCCGCCTGCAATCCGGGTTGGGGCAAATATAATGGGGCGGCAACGGGTTCACCTCCGTTATCCCCGCCATGGCGGCGGCCAATGAAGACCCCACCGATCCCCTGCTGCCCACCAAATAGCCGTCCTCCAGGGATTTTTTCACCAATTTCTGGGCGGACACGTACATCACCGCGTAATTATTGCTGATAATAGAATTCAATTCCCTGTCCAACCGCTCCTGCACGGGCCCTGGCAAAGGCCGACCGTACAGCTCCCACGCCGTCTCGAGGCAGCTGCTCCTCAAAATCTCGTCCGAATTCGCTATCTTGGGCGGGAATTTCCCCTTGGGCACCGGCCTTATCGGCTCAACCATGTCCGCTATCCCCGCAGGCGCCTTAACCACCACCTCGAAGGCCGTCTCCGCGCCCAGATATGCGAACTCCTCCAGCATTTCCTCAGTGGTTCGGAAATACAGGCCGTTGTCCCCTTCCAAATCCTTGTAGCCCTGCCCCGCCAGCAGGACGTTCCGATACTTCGCCTCGTGTTTTTCCAAATAATGGGAATCGCAAGTGGCCGCCACGGGCTTTCCGTACTTCCTGCCTAAGTCAACTATGCGTCGATTGATTTCCATCAATTCGTTCACGCCCTGCACGTAGCCCTTGTCCACCAGAAACGCGTTGTTAGCCAACGGCTGTATTTCCAGATAGTCGTACAGCTCCAACAGGCGCTCCGTCTCCGCCTCGGAGGCCCCGTCCTTGACCGCCTGGTACACCTGCCCCGCCACGCAGGCCGAGCCGATGAGCAACCCCTCCCGATATTCCAGCAACAGGGATTTGGGTATGCGCGGCTTCTTGTAAAAATATTCCATATGGGACAATGACACTAATTTATATAAATTCTTCAATCCTACGGCGTCGCGGGCCAGCAGTATGACGTGGCTGGTCTGCCCCGTCTTGTACTGCTTCCTGTCCGATCTGCCGGGGACGCCGTTGTCGAGCAGATAGCCCTCCAAGCCGTAGATTATCTTTATGCCCGCCTTCTCCCCCGCCTTCGCCGCCTCGGGGAACGCCTGCGCCACGCCGTGATCCGTTATGGCCACGGCCTTGTGGCCGAACCTGGCCGCCAGGGCCACAAGCTTCGAGACCTCCGCCAGCCCGTCCATGGCGCTCATCTTAGTGTGGGCGTGCAGCTCCACCCGCTTCTCAGGCGCGGAATCCGTCCTGGCCACGGGCGCCAGCTTTTCCACCCCCCTGGCGCGGATGATGATTTCGTGGTCGTAATAATCCATGGCGGTCACGCCCGCCACCCTGACCGCCGCCCCAGGCGCCAAAACCCCCTCCAGCTTCCCCCAGGTTTTCCCGTCGGCCAATATCTTGACGCAGGCGGAGTTCTCATAGTCCGTGATGAGCAGCCCCGCCAGCTTTTTCTTGCCCTGGTCGAACACGTCCCTGACGTTCACGGCGAAAATATCGCCCTCCACCACGACGCTCTTGTCCTCCGCCAAAGCCGAGATGGGCGTTATGGCCGTTCCCGCCGCTATGGCCTTGCCAAACACCGACGTCCCCGCCCTGCGGCCTCCCGTCGCGGCTTTCCCCGCAGCAACGGCGGGCGCCCGCCCGATTTTGGCCGCGCCCTTGGGACGCCCGCTTCCGACGCCCGACGCAGGCCCGACGCCCGACGCGCTCCCGTCCCCGGCAACCGCGCCGGCCGGCCGCGCCTCACCCTCGCCCTCGCCGACGTAGCTGATGTTGAAGGCCACGTCCTCCAGCCCCTCCACCTGGGCCAGCATGTGCCGCCTCGCCTCGGCCAGGCTTTCCTCTGGGATTCGGAAATTCGCGCTCACATCCACCGAAAGGGCAGCCGTACCTCTCAAGACGACTGCCCTATCCACGGACAAACTCAACTCCCGACCGGGCCGTTCCTTTGCGGCGGCCTCCCAGTCAATATATTGTCTTAGTATTTCTTCCAATTTAAACGCCCGCTTCTATTTCGCCAATTCCGATATGGATGTTATCAACCCCGCCAAGCCCTGTATGTTGGAAGGCACTATAATCTTCGTGGCCTGGCCGTCGGCCGCCTTGACGAAGGCCTCAAGCCCCTTCACCGCTATGACCGGCTCCGTCGGGTTGGCCTCGACCAGCATGCGCAGACCGTCAGCCGTGGCCTTCTGCACCAGCATTATGGCCTGCGCCTCGCCCTCGGCCTCTCTTATCTGCGCCTCACGCTTGGCCTCCGCCGACAGTATCTGCGCCTCTTTGTTCGCTTCCGCCTCCAGGATGACCGCCTGCTTGTTGCCTTCCGCTATGAGTATGGCCGCCTTCTTCTCGCCTTCGGCCCTCAGTATGGACTCCCTCCGTTCCCGTTCGGCCCTCATCTGCTTCTCCATGGCGGTCTGTATGTCCCTGGGCGGCATGATGTTCTTGACCTCGACGCGCTTTATCTTAATGCCCCAGGCGTCAGTGGCCTCGTCCAGCACCTCCCGCATCTTCGCGTTGATATACTCGCGGCTGGTCAGCGACTCGTCCAGCTCCAGCTCGCCTATGATATTCCTGAGGGTGGTGGCCGTCAGGTTCTCGATGGCCGCCATAGGGTACTCCACCCCGTAGCAATAAAGCTTGGGGTCGGTTATCTGGTAGTAAATGACCGTGTCGATCTCGATGGTCACGTTGTCCTTGGTAATCACGGGCTGGGGCGGGAAATCCACCACCTGCTCCTTCAGCGACACCTTCTTGGCCACCTTGTCTATCAAAGGTATCTTAAAGTGCAGCCCCACAGGCCAGGTCTCGCTGTAAGCCCCCAGCCTCTCAATCACGTAAGCCTTGGCCTGCGGCACGATGCGGATGTTAGCCGTCACCAAAAGCACGATGACGACCAGCAGCAACACGACGCCAACGGCGCTCATCACATCACCCATAGTAGTCTCCTCCTTGCTAAATCCACTCCCCTCAGCCTATCTCCTCCGGGTAATCAAAATAAACGTCCTTTATCCCCGACTCCCTGAAAAGGCGCGGGATAGGATCCGTCGCCAGCAGCATCGGCGTCCGCTCGACCTTCTCGCCGCTCTCCAGGTCCGTCCGATAAAACGCGCCCGCCTCCATCCTCGCCTCATCCTCGGGGACCACCCTCGGCGGGTTCGCCAGGCTCACCTCGTACCACTGGCCGCACTCCTCGCACTGGTCCTTCATGAACAGGCGCGGGTTCCGCGCGTAGTCGTACCGCAACACGTTCAACGCCCGCAACAAATAAAAACCCGGGGATTGGGGGATTTTGACGAAGCCCAGCCCCTTCAGCCCGTGTTTCACGTAGGCGGCCACGAACCGTTCCGAGACTATCATGGGGCCGTCCCAGCAGTGGGACAGCGTGTAGTGCTTCTTTTTCACCCGAAATCTGCTGACGCTTAGGGCCGTCGCCTCTTCCCTGTTGTAAATCAAGCCGCATTTGGGGCAATGCTTCAAAAACTCGTCATTCATGTAGTAGAATTCCGAATTGTTGTCCGTCCCGGTGACGGAATAGTATTTCATCTGTCTGCCTCCTATGTTTTGATGATAACCGCCCGCTCAAGCCCCTTCCCCTCACTCGGGCTTGACAATAATCTTGACGCCGTCGATGCGCATGACGCGAACCTTGCTGCCCTCGGGTATCCGCGCCTCAGGCGAGTCGCCCACGGCAGTCCAGACCACCCCGTCCACCTTCGCCTGGCCGGAACCGAAAGGGATGATGGTCTCAGTCACCAGCCCCAGCCTCCCCTGCATCTGCTCCGTAACGTTCTTCTCCTTGCCCAATTTCAGTTTTTTCACGGCGATAGGCCTGGTAAAAATGACCAGTACTATCGATACCGCAAGAAAAACCGCCACCTGCAACGGCACGGCGCCCCCCGCCCATGCCGTCCCGCAGGCCGCCGCCGCCCCTATGGCGAACCAGATGGTGGTCAGCCCCATGGACAGCGCCTCCACTGCCAGCAACACGATGAAAACCGCCACCCAGACCAACCTCATGTTGTCAAGTATTATATCCATAATATGTCTCCTCCAACAGCTTCGACAGCTCCTCGGCTATGTCCGCCTCGTCCACGGTCTTCACTATCCTGCCTCCCATGAAAATCGCGCCCTTCCCGTCTCCGCAGGCCACCCCCATGTCGGCGTCGGCGGCTTCTCCCGGCCCGTTCACCGCGCAGCCCATGACCGCCAGGGTGAGCGGCCTCCGTCCGGCGCCGGCCGCGCCCGCCAGCCGTTTTTCCGCCCGTCGGGCCGCCTCTTGGACGGAGCGGGCTATCGGCTCCAGGCTCACCCGGCACCTGCCGCAGGTGGGGCACGAGACCACCTGGATCAAGCCCTCCCTCAGCCCCAGGCTCCGCAATATCTCCAGAGCCAAGCCCACTTCGGCCTCAGGGGCGCCGGTCAACGAGACCCTCAGCGTGTCACCTATGCCGCGTAGCAACAACGCGCCGACGCCTATGGCCGACTTCACCCTTCCGCTCTCCCCCACTCCCGCCTCAGTCACGCCAATGTGGAAGGGGTAGGGCGTTTTCGCCGCCACTATGCTGTGGGCCTCCAGGTTGGCCCTCAAATCCGTCAGTTTTATGGAAACCACTATATCCTCGAAGCCCAGGCTCTCCATCATGGCGATGTGGGAAAGCGCGCTCTCCGCGGCCGCGGCGGCCGTGGCGCCGCCGTGTTTCTCCCTCAGCGCCTTCTCTATGGAGCCGCTGTTGACGCCGACGCGTATGGGCACGCCCCTTTCCTTCGCCTTGCGGGCCACCGCGCCCACGGCCTCCCGCCCGCCGATGTTGCCTGGGTTTATGCGCACCTTGTCCGCGCCGCACTCGATGGCCTCCAGCGCCAGCCTGTGGTCGAAATGTATGTCGGCCACCAGCGGCAGGGGGCTTGCGCGCCTGATTTCCCTCAGCGCCTGGGCGGCCTCCGAATCCGGCACGGCGCAACGGGCTATCTGGCAGCCCGCGTCGGCGAGGGCGCGTATCTGGGCCAGCGTGGACTTCACGTCTCTGGTGTCCGTGTTGGTCATGGACTGGACGGATATGGGCGCCCCGCCGCCTATGGGGACGCCGCCGCAATTCACCCGCCTGCTGGGGCGTCTCTCAGCTTCATGTCCCATTATTTACCATATTCCATGCCCCAAGGCCGCTCTGGCGATATCCTGCACCAGCACGAAGGCCATCAGCCCGAACAGCAGGGCCATTCCCACCAAATGCACGCGGCCTTCCATCTCGTCGGTGAAACGTCTGCCCGCTATTTTTCTTATTATCAGGAACACCAGCCTGCCCCCGTCCAGCGCCGGCAGGGGCAGCATGTTCACTATCGCCAGGTTCAGGCTTATGAACGCGGTCAGCCGCATGAGCATGGCGAACCCGTTCTGGGCCGCCTGCCCCATCAAATTCACTATGCCCACAGGCCCTGTCAAATCCTTGACGGAGGCTTCCCCCGTGAACAGCATTTTCAGCCCGTACAATATCAGGCCGAACATGTCCCCCGTGGCCTGCGCCCCCCTCTTCAGGGATGGCAGAAAATCCGAGGCTTCCACCTTGGTGGCGGGGTTGAATCCTATCTTCCGGGCGCCGTCGCCGTCCAGGTAGCTCCCCGTCTCCAGGGACAGCTCCTGCCCGTCGCGGAGGATTTCAAGCTCGACGCGCTCCCCCGCCTTCCCGATATGGCTCTTCATCTGCTCCCAGCCCTCGACCGCGGCGCCGTCCACGCCTATTATCTCGTCCCCCGGCAACAGGCCCGCCTCAGCGGCGGGGGTGTCGGGCACGACTTGGGCTATCACGTTGGTGGGGACTCCGTTCGTGAAAGCCACCACGGAGAGTATGACCAAGGCCAGCAGGAAATTCATGGAAGCACCGGCCACGATAATCAGGGCCTTTTGGGCGACATTTTTCTTATTGAAGGCTTTGGGGTCCTCCGAGTCCGCGTCCTCGCCCTCCATGGCGCAGAATCCCCCGATGGGGAAGGCGCGGAGCGTGTACTCCGTGTCCCCCTTTCGGAATTTCAGCAGCTTCGGCCCCATGCCCAGGGCGAACTCGTTCACTCTGACCCCTGTCGCCTTCGCCGCCGAGAAATGCCCTATCTCATGGGCGAATATCAGCAGGCAGAATATGGCGACTCCGTATATGATAGTTAGCGCGATAGACAAAATATTCATGACAGGCTTCCCTTAACCTCCTTTTTTACCCGCGCGTCCAGCTCCAAAACCTCTTCCACGTCATGCAACGCGAAGGGCTTGAAGCCGTCCAGCGCCCTGGCGACCCCCTCCTGTATGTCCGTGAACCCTATGCGGCCCTCCAGGAACATGAGCGCCAACGCCTCGTTCGCGGCGTTGAGCACGGTCGGGTAACCGCCCCCCATGGTCAGCGCTTCCCGCGCCAGCCTCAGGCAGGGGAACGCCTCTTCGTCAGGCGCCTCGAAGGTGAGAGCCCCCAACGTCCTGAAATCCAGCCTCGCGACGCCCGTTTCCCAGCGTTCGGGGCAGGAGAGCGCGTAGGCGATGGGCGCGCGCATGTCGGGCGCCCCCAGCTGCGCCATCACCGCGCCGTCCTCGAACTCCACCATGGAGTGGATCACGCTCTGGGGATGAACCACTGTCTCCAGCCTGTCGGCCTCCAGGCCGAAAAGCCTGGCCGCCTCTATTATTTCCAGCCCTTTGTTCATCATCGTCGCGGAGTCCACCGTTATCTTCCTTCCCATGCTCCAATTCGGGTGCGCCAGAGCCTGCTCCGGCGTCACCGTTCTCAACATCTCTTTATTATACCCACGAAAAGGCCCGCCAGACGCGGTTAGGATTATTTTTCGCGGGCGGTTCCCCTCGTTGCCGCGCAATGCCTGGAAGATGGCGCTGTGTTCGCTGTCCACGGGCGTGATTTCCAGCCCTCGCCGCGCGGCCTCCGCCATCACCAGCTCCCCTGCGGCCACCAGCGTCTCTTTATTGGCCATGGCCAGGCTCCTGCCGCTTTTCAGCGCCGCCCAGGCGGGCCGCAGCCCTGACACGCCGCTCACGGCGTTGAGCATGACGTCGTAGTCCCCCTGCGCCGCTGCCGTGAGCAAACCTTCCTGCCCTGTGAGGAACCGCGTTTTGGGGAATCGGCCCGCCAGCTCCGCGACCGCGGCCCCCGTCTCGCGGCTTTCGGCCGCGACCACGGCCATCTCAGGGCCCAGCAGGGCTATCTGCCGCGCCAGGGACTCGACGTCGCTCCCGCAGGCCAGCACGGCGGCCTTCAGGCGGTCGGGATGCCTGGCTATTATATCTGCGGCCTGAGTCCCGATGGAGCCGGTGGAGCCGAACAAAGCCACCCGTTTCACGACAGCCCCCCCAAGACCAGCGCGCCGTAGTAATACACGACGGGCGCGGTGAACAGCAGGCTGTCCGCCCTGTCCATGACGCCGCCGTGCCCCGGTATGAGGTCGCCGTAGTCCTTGACTCCCAGCTTCCTCTTGAACACGGACGCCGTCAAATCCCCCAGCTGCGCCGCCACGCCCCCCAAAACGCCTATGGCCGCGCAATGAGCCAGGGCGTGGGGCATGAACAGCGCGCCGAACAAAACGCAGAACGCCACGCTGCCTATAAGGCCGCCCACGGCGCCCTCAACCGTCTTTTTCGGGCTTATCCACGGGCAAAGCTTGTGCTTGCCCAAGGCCGACCCGACCAGGAAAGCCATTATGTCCGTGCCGAAGGCGGTGATGAAGATCAGCCACTTCAGCAAGCCGTCGGGCAACTGGTCGGCCAAAGCCACGTGGAACGAGAAAAACCCTATGTACAAAAGCCCCGCCGCCGTGGCCAGCCCGTCCTCGGCGCCGCCCTCCTCCGCCTTGAACATGCCGATGAAGGACGCGGCGACGGCCGCAACGACCCAAAGGGCGTACAGACGGCCCTCCGCCGCCGCGCCGCCGCCCGGCCCCCAGGCGGAAAAAGTCGGCCAGAAGGCGTTCGCCAAATACAGCAGGCACAGAAAAACGTAGGCCACGGCCTTCGAAGGCCTGACCCCCTTCGCCTCAAAGGCGCGGAAAAACTCAGTGACGGCCGCCGCGCCCACCGCCAGGCAGACCGCCAGCAACGTTCGGCCCCCCACATATACCACCAACAGCAACGGCAACATCGCCAGCGCTGATATCACGCGTTTCTTCATAATAACACACACACATGCGGGCCTCACCCGCCGCCCACGTCCCCGCGAGGCGCCCGCGTCTCACCCGCGCCCGCCGAACCTGCGGCTTCGGCCCTGATATTCCTCTATGGCTTTCTCAAACTCCTTCGGCGTGAAATCCGGCCACAGCACGTCCGAAAAGACCAACTCGCTGTAAGCCCCCTGCCAGAGCAGGAAATTCGACAGCCGCTTCTCCCCGCCGGTCCTGATGATAAGCTCCGGGTCGGGCGCCCCCGCCGTGTAAAGCCGCGAGGCCAGCGCCTCCTCGTCCAGCAGCGCCTCGTCCAGAACCCCCGCCGCGCAATCCCTGGCGACAGCCCGCGCGGCCCTCAAAAGCTCCGCCCGCCCGCCGTAGTTCAGCGCGATGTTGAACCTCATCCCGCTGTTGCCCGACGTGGTCGCCAGCGTCCTCTCCAGGCTCCTGACGGCCTTCACGGGCAGGCTGCCGTAGTCGCCTATGACGCTCACCCTGACATTGTTGCGGTGAAGCTCGGCCAGATCCCTGTCCACATAGGTCACGATAAGCCCGAAAATCCCCGACACCTCGTCGGCGGAGCGCTTCCAATTCTCGGTGGAGAAGGCGTACACCGTCAGATGCCCCACGCCCAAATCGGACGCGTGGTTCACTATGGCCTTCATGGCCTTCATGCCCGCGTTGTGGCCGTACAGCCTGGGCATCCCCCTGGCTGCCGCCCAGCGGCCGTTGCCGTCCATCACCACGGCTATATGCTTGGGTATTCTGCCAACATCCATGCCACGCCCCGCCAAGCCCCGCCGTCACGCGACGCAGACCAACAACTCCACACAATTCAACGCGCCATCAAAGCGCGCTCTGATGACGCGAAGCTCGCCATCCCACGTCTTTCCGCGCCGCCTCTCGCCAGCCTCCCCCGTCGGCTCCTGAGACGGGCCCTCGGGGGCCGCGCCTGCCGTCCCGCCTGGCGGCGAGGTTCTGAGCCTTGGGGCGGGCCCGAAGGGCGGCTTGGTCTCGACCGCCGTCCATCTAAGCCCCAAAGAGCCCAAGACGGCCTCGGCGTCCGCCAGGCGGAAGCCCGTCAAATCCGGGAGCGCGGTGGGCGTCACGTCTGCCATGGCTCAGACCTCCATGATTTCTTTCTCTTTTTCAGCCACTATGTCGTCGATTTCCTTGATCTTCTTGTCGGCTTTCTTCTGGACCGCCTCCAACTCTTCCTCCAGGTCGTCCTCCGTAAGTTCTCCGGCCTTTTCCTGCCTTTTCAACTCGTCGTTGGCGTCGCGCCGCTCGTTTCTTATGGCTACCTTCGCTTCCTCCCCGTATTTGTGTATGACCTTGGTCAGCTCTTTCCTCCGCTCCTCTGTGACGGGCGGTATGGCCAGCCTGATGACCCTGCCGTCATTTGAGGGGTTTATGCCCAAATTCGCCATGTTGACGGCCTTCTCTATGTCGTGGAGCGACTTGGGGTCGAAGGGCGTTATGAGCAGGTTGCGCGGGTCAGGCGCGGTTATGTTGGATATGTTCTTGAGCGGGGCGGGCGAGCCGTAATACTCCACCGTCACCTTATCCAGCAACGCGGGGTTAGCCCTCCCCGCCCTGACCGTGTTAAGGTTCTCCTTCAACGCGGCTATGGTTTTGGCCGACCGCTCTTCCATCTTTTGTTGGACGTCAACTCCCATTTATATCCCTCCTTCGCGATTGCGATTCACGCGGCGGCCATGCCTGAGGCCGCTTTCTGCCAGCTTGCGGCGGCGCCCCTGCGGCGTCACCTTATTACGGTCCCGATTTCTTCCCCGTGTATGGCCCTGAGTATGTTGCCCAGCTCCGCGAGGCTGAAAACGTGGATAGGTATGCCGTTGTCCCTGCACAGGGAAGCGGCGGTGGAATCCATGACCCCCAGACCCTTCTCCAGCACCTCCCGGTGGGTAAGCTCCTTATACTTCACCGCCCTGGGGTTCACCTCCGGGTCGTCCGAATACACCGCGTCCACCTTCTTGGCCAGCAGTATCACGTCCGCCCCCACCTCCGCCGCCCTAAGCGCGGCGGTGGTGTCCGTGGAAAAAAACGGGCTGCCTATGCCGGCGGCGAATATGACCGCCTCGTTTTTTTCCAGGCGTTCTATGGCTTTTCTCCTGACGTAAGGCTCGGCCACCCCTCGCATCTCTATGGCGGTCTGCGCGCTGGCCTTGACGCCCGCGGCCTCGATGGCGTCCTGCAGGGCCAGGGCGTTGATCACCGTGGCCAGCATTCCCATATAGTCCGCCGTGGCCCTGTCCATGCTCCCGCTGCTGCGCCCGCGCCAAAAGTTGCCGCCGCCCACGACGATGGCGGTCTGGACCCCCAACTCCATGACTTCTTTTATCTGGGAGGCCACCAGCCTGAGCATATCGTCGCTCAACCCGAATTTTTCGGGGCCGGCCAAAGCCTCCCCGCTGATTTTCAGAACCACTCTTTTGTATTTTAAGTTTTCCCGCGACACGCCCACCCGTCCTTTCAAGGCTCCGCCGCGACCGGCAAGCTGATGCTCAAAGCCGCGCCACAACAGGGCCTGTGGCCATTATACCACGGATTTGTTTAATTTACAAGGGTGTGCTGGGGTATATGGTAGTTAGGGTGAATTGTAAGTTTAAGCGTCGTGGGTTTTTATGGCATTCCCCGAAATATGTGTGTCCAAGCCATTTCTAAGGCTACCCGCGTCGGCCTCGCGCGGGGCGGCGCGCAAGGGCTAAAGCCCGTCAATCTGCCTGGAATCGACGATCTTATGGGATTTTGGGCCGTTCGGGACAAGGAAAGGGCCTTTTTAACCGCCGAACCGGAACAGACAAGACAGACGGCTACGCAGAAGCCGGGAGCTTCCACGGTCAGGTTCCACAACAGGAAATCTACGCCAGGCGGGAAATTTCCGACTTGAAGAAATCGGAATCTTATCTGAAAATGCTGAGGGAAACGAGGGAAAATAGGGGCCTAATATATGCCTCATTTTATCACGTGACTAATCTGCGATGACATCACCATTTGAAGCCCGTCACGTGGGCGGAACGCTGACATTTTTCTTATGCTTCTGTATTTCTCGCGCGGCGTTTCTAACGACCCGTTTGTCCGCCACGCCAAAACACACGGGCGCCCCGTCCACGCCGTGGATCTTGGACGGAGCGGGCCGCTCAGCCGAAAACCTTGTGGCTCTCGTTGTTTTTCATGAATCTGGCGGGATTGCCAAACGCGATGACGTCGTCGGGGATGTCTTTGGTCACCACGGAACCCATGCCTACTATAGTCCTTGCGCCTATGGTCACGCCCTGCATCACGGGGGCGCCCATGCCGATGTAAGTCTCAGAGCCCACCACGCACCCGCCCCCAATGTTGGCGGAAGGGGAAATGACCGAATGGGCGCCTATATTGGTGTCATGCCCCAACATGCAATTGGGCTGGAGCAGGACGTTTTCTTTCAGTTCCACGCCCGTGGACACGAAAGCGCCGAAGCACACGAGGCACCCCGCACCCAGCACCGCGTCGGGGCTTATCAGGGAGCGGGGGTGCGTCAACGTCTCCAGAGAAAACCCTGCGGCCAGCGTCTTGTCGCGCAACATTTTTCTGGCATAGGGCTCGCCAACGGCGATGACTATTTTTAGCGGCTGATACACGTACTTCTCCTGCATTTCCTCAAAGCTAAAAACAGGCGCGCCGTTTATAGTCCTGCCGAAATTGTAGTCGTCGATGAAGATGAACCGCTCGAATTTCTTGACCGGCCAGTTCACGTCCTCGGCCAGCTCCAAAATCTCCCGGCCAAGCCCTCCAGCTCCGTAGACCGCCAATATCATGCCGCCACCCCCTTCCGCAAGGGTCGATGTCCCACGCCCCTGAGCAACCTGCCTCCTATTGACTATTGTAGCGCTATTTTTTATTCTAAGCAACTGAGAGGGGAGTAAGAATGTGGTTGATTTGTAATAATGTCATCATGTGAAGTAATCGAGGAAAATACCGCTCATCTGATTCCCCTCTCGCCATCCCGTCCGTTTACTCGCCCCGTCGTATGCTGTATAATATTAATGGATTCTCAGGGCGCGATTTTTCCGTTCGGCAAAATCGCGCCCGCGGAAAGCGAGGTGCGGACGATGACGAAGCTTTATTACCAAGGGCATGGAAGTTACCGCTTCACGACGGCTGACGGCCGGGTCGTATACTTCGATCCCTATGCGGGCGACGGCTACGATTTGCCCGCCGACATTATCCTCGTGACCCACGGTCACGGCGACCACAACCAGATCGGCCTCGTGGCGCGGAAGCCGGGGTGCCGCGTCATCACCTACGAGGACGCCCTCGCGGGGGACAGGCATAACAGCTTCGACGTGGACGGGTTCCTGGTCGAGGCGGTGGAAGCCAAGAACCTCATTCACAACCCCAAGAGCTGCGTCGGCTACATCCTGTCCTTCGACGGGCTGAAAATCTACTGCTCCGGCGACACGTCAAAGACGGGGCAGATGGCCGCGTTCGCCGCCCGAGGGCTTGATTACGCCATATTCTGCGGCGACGGCGTGTTCAATATGGGCCTTAGGGAAGCGGCGGAATGCGCCCGTATCGTCGGGGCGAAACGCAATATCGTCATCCACTTGAAGCCGGGCGCGTTGTTCGACCGAGCCAAGGCTGACAAGTGGGACGCGCCGAACAAGCTGATAATAGAGCCTGGAGAGGAAATAGCGCTATAACCGCCGACCGCCGCCGATGGGGAATACGAAAGCCGCGTTCGCCTTGCATTAGGAGTACGGATTTATGGACATGCCAAGGTTAGAGAAAAGCTCTCGCGCGCCGACAGCGCCTGCGGCGTCGCGATGAGAATTACCGACATAATGCCCCTCGGGGCAGTTTCCCTGGTTGCGGCCATGTTGACCGTTGCCGCCCGCAAGGGGCGCGGGAATGCGCCCGCATCGACGGCGTATTTTTTCGCGGCGCGGTTTTTCGGGCTGTGGTACCTGCTGACCGCCGCCACCCTTTTGTTCAAACTCGCCACGATAGGCTTCGTGGTCGGCGGCGTGGCAAGCCCGTTGCTACGGGCGAATTTTGTTCCGTTTAAGATGATCGCGCTGTATGTCAAGCGGCGGAACGCGGTCCAGTTTTGGGGGAACGTCGTCGCCCTGTTCCCCTTCCCCATATTGCTGTATCTGAATTCCCCTGAAACGCGGTTCCGGAAAAACGTTCTGATATCCATCATCGTGACAGTGTGTATTGAACCGCTGCAACTGCTTATGAACGTCATTCTCCGCGCCCCGTACAATGTCATAGACATAGACGATTTTTTGCTAAACGCGGTCGGAACCGCGCTCGGGTTGCTCACGGTTAGGCTGGTTATGGCGGCCAAAGCGCGGGCGAGCCGAACCGGAATCAAGCCGTAAAGCAGGACGCCGCACAATGAATTACACGGACATACCGCGTCGCGCTGACGGGACGCAGCGCACAGGCCGGACTAACGATAAGACTCGTCGGGTTGGCGCACGACAGCGGCAGGCGCCCCCTCTTCCCACGCTCTTCGGCCCTATTGAACCCTCCCTGCTTATTTGCTATACTTATACTTATCCTTTTTTAATTCCGCCCAAAATTATTGGACGGATTCCGGAAGACGGTATCTGCTAATCCGCTTCAAGATAACATTTCAAACGCGGATTAGTATTTAACCGCGAGGGGCCGCCGCGTCGCGCGGGTCGGCGCGTCCCGTTGGGCGTTTGCCCGAGGCTTCGGTCGCCGCCGTCCGGGATGGGGCTGGCGCCGATAAATGATTGGCTAGTTTGCGCGATAGGGATTGTTGGAGGGGAATTGTGGTATGAATGATGATTTTAGGGGAAAAGACGCGGCTCCGGGCTTAACCCGGGTCTCTGAAAAGGACATGGCGGGTGGCTTGCCCGACGGCAGGCGCGCGTGGCAATGCCTGTCCGGCGGGGCGCTTAAGCTCATCGGGGCGGCTATGATGGTCGTGGACCATCTGCATCAGATGTTTTACAATGTGTGGGCCCCCGACTGGTTCACCTGCATAGGCAGGCCGGTGGCGGCCATGTTCCTGTTCATGTCCGCCGAGGGCTTCGCCCATACCCGCAGCAAGGGGCGTTATCTGCTCAGGCTGTTCATCGGCTTTGAATTCATGGGCCTGGTCTCATATTTGCTGTCGCGCGCCCTGCCCAACGAAAATGTGGTTCTGATGAACAACATTTTCGGCACGTTGCTTCTGGCCGCCGTGTACATGCTTCTGACCGACTGGCTGAAGGAAGGGTTCAAGAAACGCAAGCCTTTGCTCGTTCTGTCGGCGGCGGCGTTGATGGTTCTCATCGTCGCGGCGAGCGTGGGGATGATGCTCCTGATGAACGCGCCTGCTTTGCCGCATCTCGCCCTCGCTTTGCTGGTAAGCTGCGCGCCGAACGTCATTTTGACTGAGGGCGGCTTTCCCCTCGTGCTTTTGGGCGTCTTGTTTTATCTGCTGAGGAAGCATAGGTTGGCGCAAATGGCGGTGGT
>JAIRPE010000057.1 GCA_031257175.1 Eubacteriales Family XIII. Incertae Sedis bacterium
GACGGGCGGCCCGTGACCCTGGCCGCCTACAACATAAACGGCAACAACTACTTCAAGCTTCGCGACATAGGCGAGACGCTCTACTTCCACGTGAGCTACGACGAGGCGACGAAAACCATGGCCATAGACACGAGCAAGGGCTACGCGGCGGGAGGCTGAAAGCGCGGGCCCCGCAGGAAGGGCGCCGCTCCCTTGCCCGCCTGAACGCGCCGCCTCCGACCACCGCCTCAAAAGTATTTAACATGACCGTCGGCGAATGCCAGCGCGCCTCCGTCGGAGATTCCCAGCGGCGGCATACGGCCGGTAAAGCCGTCGTCCGCGCCCGCCCCGTCGTGAAGCCGGGGCGGGCGCGGATTTTTTTTCTTCATCCGCATCTGTGTTGCCCTTGGGGGCGGGGCTCTGCGGGGCATGGAGCTGGCCCCCTAAAACTGGGGGAGGCAGTTTTTTGGATATTATCCTTGACAAGTTTTATCCATTAAAATATAATTGACATAACGAACGCGAAAAGGAGGCAAGGTCGATGTTTATATCACGTGAGTGCGATTATGCCATAAGAGTTGTGAGGGCGTTGGCGGATGGAGAGAAAAAAACCGCTGACGAAATATGCCGACAGGAAAACATATCAAACCAATTCGCTTACAAAATCATGAAGAAATTGGAGAAAAAGAAGCTTCTGCGCGTTTATCGCGGCGTTCACGGCGGTTATGCCTTGACGATGAGCGTGGACGACCTCTGCCTTTACGACGTGTTTGTAGCGATGGAGGATCACGTGGTGCTGACGGCGTGTCTTACGGGAAATTTCGACTGCCCTATGAACAGAGGGGATAAGCCTTGTAGCGTGCATCAAGAATTCGAGCGCATACAGCAAGTCCTGACATTTGCGATGAAAGAGAAAACACTGAGAGAGATATTGGCCGAATGATTTCGGATGACTCCATCGAGATCGGTTCCGAATATGCCGCATGAAGCGGATTAGCAGATACTATCTTCCGACGCCCGCCCAATAATTTGGGGAGAATTTAAAGAAGGACAAGTATAGGGCTAGAATCCGCCCGAAAAAATAATTCTTGATAATTTACCCGATCTGATATAGAATAATACTCGTGACTAAGGGGGGGCATAGCTTCCCCCGCCCCTTGTTTTTGCGCTCGGACGTGCGGGACCCAATTCATGTCGGCCACCCCGGGACGGCCCTCGGCCGGAAAGGAGCGGCCTGCCCGCGAGGCTTTCGCCCCGCTAGGCGGTTTCAGGCATGAAGCGTGAACAACAGCACCAGTAGCTGGGATTTTGCCCTGATCGGATTACGAGGAGGACGCCGAATTGAAGCAAAGTAAAGGGCCGCGTGTTTTGCGCGGCGTGGCGGGCCTGAAAAAGCACGACATGAAGACCGCCAGCATCGTTTTTATGGTGTATTGCCTCGTGTGCGCCGGGGCGTTCGGAATCGAAGAGATGGTACCGGCCGGCCCGGGCGTGACGCTGACGCTCCTCCTGATTTTTCCCGTGATATGGGCGTGGCCCATAAGCAACATGATGGCTGAGGCGGGGTCGCTTTTTCCCTCGGAGGGCGGCATATACGTCTGGGCGAAGGAAGCCTTCGGCGAGTTCTGGGGATTCCAGGCCTGCTGGTGGAACACCGCCAGCGCCTACATAACCAACAGCGTGTACACCGCCCTGGTGGTGGACTACGTTAGCCAATACGCGCATATGTCCGAAACCGTGGCCTTCACGCTGAAAATCCTCATGATAGCCGTTTTCACCGTGATAAACCTGCTGGGCATAAAAGAGGTCGGCATGGTTAGTTCCGCCCTCTCGGTCTTGATACTGCTCGCCTTCGCCGTGGTGGCCGCGGTGGGGTTCATGAATTGGGGCCAAAACCCCATGACGCCCTACGTGGCCGACGGCATGTCGCTGATGGAGGGCGTGGGCGGGACTGTGGCCATATGCGCCTGGATGTACTGCGGCTACGAGAGCATCTCCATCATCGCGGGGGAGGTGAAAAAACCGCAGATTATCCCCAAGGCCCTCATGCTGTGCATGCCTCTGGTCGCCCTCTCATACGTCCTACCCACATTGGCCGGGCTGGCCTCCGTGGGGCGCTACGAGGATTGGGCCACATACGGGGGCGGCGGCAGCGTGGGGTACGCGGACGTGCTGACGACGTATCTGGGGGAAGGCTGGGGTTACGCCTTCCTGTTCATAGCCATCATCTCCCAGTGCGCCATCTTCAACGCCTACCTGGCCTCAGGCTCCAGAGGGTTCTTCGTGCTGGCCGACGACCACCTGTGCCCCAAGGTTCTCACCAAGGTGAGCAAAAAGCGCGGCGTCCCCTACGTGGGCGTGCTGTCCCTGGCCCTGGTGACGGCGCTCCTGGCCAAGTATGACTTCAAGACTCTGGTGAAAACGGAAGTGATTTTCATCATGGCCATGTACATCATACTGCCGCCCACCATACTGAAGCTGAGGGAAATGTACCCGGTCGAGGGGCGCAAGGGGCTTTTCGTCATGCCGGGCGGCAAGGCGGGCCTGTACCTGTTCACCCTCGTCCCCTTCGCGCTGGCCATATTCATATACTTTATGAACGGCACGGACAATTTCCTCATAGGCGTGGCGGCTGCGTCAACAGGCCCGATAGTCTACATGGCGCTGAAATGGGTCTACGGCGGATGTTCCAGGGACAATCCCGAGAAGTACCCGCTGAACCCCGTCACGAGGCTTAATTACGGGGACTCCTTCCGCGTCGCCCTGTTTTCCGCGATTTTGGGGCTGGCCTCCCTGGCCGGCTCGGTGTTCCTGTCCTGGTACGAGGGCGGCTGGGGCGAGGAATATTACGCCAATGAGGCTGAGAGCGCGTATTTCTCGGACTTCTGGTGGATGATTGACATGCTCAAATGGGTGGGGGCGGCCCTTCTTATAGCCGCCTTCGTGCTGCTGATGCTGGGAGTCGCGGTGGAGAGGCAGAGCGCCGCGCCGGCCCCGGCGAAAGCGGGGAAGGGCGGCGACTGAGCGTTTCGCGGCGGCGCCCGTGTTTGGAGGCAATAACATAATGAACAACGGCAATAATATCTGGAATCCTCAAAAAATGACCGCGGCGGCGTTGCTGACGGCTGTGGGCATAGCCATACCCCTGATGTCGCCCGTGAAGATAATCATCGAGCCGGCGTCTTTCACGCTGGCCAGCCACGTGGCCATTTTCATCGCGATGATGATGGGCCCGGCCACGGCCGCCGTGGTGGTGACAGGGACGTTCCTGGGCTTCTTCCTCTCCGCGCCGCTGCCCATCGCCGTGCGGGCGGCCTCGCATATAGTGTTCGCCATGTTGGGCGCGTTCTATTTGAGGCGGAACCCCTCGACGCTGAACTCCGCGGCGAAAACCCACGCCTTCTCCTTCGTCATAGGGCTGATACACGGCGGTTGCGAGGTGCTGGCGGTCTGCGCGTTGTACTTCAACGGCCTGTGGACGGCGAATTACCAGCTGGGGATCGTTTGGGGCGTCGGGATTCTGGTGGGGGTCGGCTCCGTCATACACAGCATGGTGGACTTCGAGATTTCCTACGCGGTCTACAAGGCGCTCAGCAGGCAGAGGGGCCTGGCAGCGCTGCTGGGGGCGAAACCCCGCGTGACGGAGTAGCGGCTTATGGGAACAGGCATGGCGTCGGGCGTCGGCAGAAGGATGGCGCCCGAGTTTTGAAATAGGTGTAATGTCGGCGTTGCGCGACGTGCAATATTGATGAACTGATGAAATAAGAATCGAAACGAGGTGCCAAATGCACGTATGCAAATAAATTTGTCGATTAAATGAGCAAATTCCCCTCGATCGAGGCCAGGAATAGGAAATACATCGTTTGTGTATTGATTTTCTTGCTTTATAAGTATTGGCCGTCACGAAATTTTGGATAACTGAACAGCGGAACGCGGGCTCAATCGACGGAAAGAATAGTACATTATTGTATGGTTATGTAAATAAAAAATTTATAAAGTTTATTGTTTTTTAGATAAACCCCTTGACCTTTGCTCAAAAATTTGGTATTATAATATTAACACATACCTTGCGGGTGTAGTTCAATGGCAGAACACCAGCTTCCCAAGCTGGATACGAGGGTTCGATTCCCTTCACCCGCTCCAGCACCATAGGGCGCCCCCCGCCCTGTTCTGCTACTCCCCCCCCCTAAATATTTTTGGCTTGCTGTGATGTTTTCCGAAAGGGGTGATTAAATTGGCAGCGCTGTGGAAGTTAGGTTAGTTTGGCGTGAAGGCTTATGGGAAGGGACGCCTCGCGCCGCAGTCGATGATTATGTCGCTCCGATTATGGCGTAGGCAAAGAGTGTTCAAAGGAGTGAAGGGGAATGCAATTACAAATCACCACGGATTACGCTATTCGTATAGTGAGTTATTTGGCCCAGCATAAAGACCAGCTCGTTACGGCGCGGAGCATGGCCAGCGAGTTGGGTATAACGTACCAGTATTCCATGAAGGTTATAAACCAGTTAAAAAAAGGGAGTCTCATTGATTCCGTTCAGGGTTGCAATGGCGGCTACAAGCTCACTGACTCCGCTGCCCGCGCGACCTTTTACGATTTGATCTGTCTTATGGAAGGTGAGGTTCGTTTTAACCGTTGCGTGGGCAAAAATAAGTTCTGCAAGCGTCCGCCAAAGGAACTCTGCGATATACACCAGGCGCTTCAGGAATTGCAGGATGATTTTATCAAAGAGCTTAAAAACAGAAGAGTAGTGGATCCATTGACCAAGGAAAAAACCTTGAAGCCGGCGGCTGTCATGCCTATGGACGAGTTTTCGCAAACGGGCTGAGCCAGGCGAATTTCCGGCTCGCGACGGGCGCGCCGCGTCCCCATGGGCACGGTCGCCGTGCGTCGCGAAAAATAGAGTTCTCGCGTGAGTTGCGGGTTTTCCCCGCTCACGCGGGCGCCTTGGCAGTTCTCCGGCGGTTGTTGCTCCCGTCGGAGATTTGTTCAATGCGGCGGCAACAACGGCGCGGGCGGGAAAGGCCGCCCGAAAAAGAGGGAGAGGATTTTTTGGCCGCGCCTAGGCGCGCGAGCGACGGAGGAAGGCGCGTACTCACATGTACGTAACTGACGAGGGAGCGAGCGGCAACGACGGCGCGGGCAAAAAAGACCGCCCGAAAAAGAGGGAGAGGATTTTTGGGCCGCGCCTAGGCGCGCGAGCGACGGAGGAAGGCGCGTACTCGCATGTACGTAACTGACGAGGGAGCGAGCGGCAACGACGGCGCGGGCAAAAAAGACCTCCCGAAGGAGGGGATATGAGAGCCGTCATAACAGTCCTGGGCAAAGACATGGTCGGCATACTGGCTAAGGTCAGCGGCACCTGCGCCCAGGCCAACGCCAACGTCATAGAAGTGACGCAGTCCGTGTTGCAGGAGTTTTTCGCCATGGTCATGCTTATAGACGTCAGCGAGATGAATTGCGACCTGGCGGAATTGCGCGAGAATCTTGGCAAAAACGCCGAGGGCATGACCATACACGTGATGCACGAGAATATTTTCAATTCCATGCATAGGATTTAGGGGGATGGAACATGCTGAACATGTCTGACATCATGGAAACTATTACCATGATCCAAGAGGAAAATCTGGACATTCGGACTATCACCATGGGCATATCCCTTCTGGACTGCTGCGACAGCGACGCCAAGGCGTCTTGCGCCAAGGTTTACGGGAAGATATGCCGATGCGCCGAGAATTTAGTGAGGACTGGGGACGAAATAGAGTCCAAGTACGGCATACCCATCATCAACAAGCGCATAGCGGTGACTCCCGTCGCGATGCTGGCGGGGGCGTCAGGCGGAGACCCGCTGGACTACGCCGTCGTGCTGGAACGCGCCGCCGCAGAAGTGGGGGTCAATTTCATAGGAGGCTTTTCCGCCCTGGTCCACAAAGGCTTCTCGCCCGGGGATAAGGATTTGATAAACCGCATACCCGAGGCGCTGGCCGGGACTGAACGGGTTTGCGCCTCCGTGAACGTTGGCTCCACGAAGTCGGGGATCAACATGGACGCGGTGGCTATGATGGGCAAGGTCATCAAGAGGGCGGCCGAGCTTACTGCGGACAGGCATTGCGTGGGGGCCGCGAAGCTGGTGGTTTTCTGCAACGCGCCGGAGGACAACCCGTTCATGGCGGGGGCGTTCCATGGCCTGGGCGAGCCGGACTGCGTGCTGAACGTGGGCGTCTCGGGGCCGGGCGTGGTGAGGGCGGCTTTGGCTAAGGCCGGATGCGGCAAGGACCTCACTCAAGTCGCGGAAATCATAAAAAGGACGGCTTTCAAAATCACCCGCATGGGGCAGATGGTGGGAGTGGAGGCGTCTGAACGTCTGGGCGTGCCCTTCGGCATAGTGGATTTGTCGTTGGCGCCCACGCCCGCCATTGGCGATTCGGTGGCCTATATATTGGAAGAAATCGGACTTGAGACCTGCGGCGCCCAAGGCAGCACCGCGGCTTTGGCCTTGTTGAACGACGCAGTGAAGAAGGGCGGGGTCATGGCTTCCTCCAGCGTGGGGGGGCTGTCCGGCGCTTTTATCCCCGTTTCCGAGGACGCGGGCATGATAAAGGCCGCCGCTTCAGGCGCGTTGACGCTGGAAAAGCTGGAGGCCATGACGGCGGTTTGCTCCGTGGGGCTGGACATGGTGGCCGTGCCCGGAGACACCCACGAGGACGTGCTGTCGGCCATGATAGCGGACGAGGCGGCCATAGGCATGATAAACAACAAGACCACCGCCGTGAGGGTCATACCGGCCATAGGCAAGAAGGCGGGGGACATGCTGGAGTTCGGGGGGCTTTTGGGCAGCGGCCCGGTGATGAAGGTGAGCGAGAAGTCGCCCTCCCGATTTATAGCGAGAGGCGGCAGGATACCCGCGCCTATACAGAGTTTGAGGAATTAACGGCGGCCCATGGTAAACATAGGAAACGACTGGGACGAACTCCTTAAAGGCGAGTTCGAAAAGGAATACTATCTCAACTTGCGGGAATTCCTAAAGAAAGAATATAGCGCGCAGGTGGCCATGCCCTCCATGCACGACATATTCAACGCCTTAAAATATACGCCTTACAGAGAAGTTAAGGCCGTGATTTTGGGACAAGACCCTTATCATGGGCCAGGGCAGGCTCACGGCCTGTGTTTTTCCGTGCCGAAAGGCGTCGCGCCGCCGCCGTCATTGGTGAACATATTCAAGGAGATGGAAGCGGATTTAGGCATCCCTTTTCCTGGCCATGGCTGTCTTGAGGGTTGGGCTCGCCAAGGCGTGCTGTTGCTTAACACGGTTCTGACCGTCAGGGCGGGCGTGGCGAATTCGCACAAAGACAAGGGATGGGAGATATTCACGGACAGGGTGATATGGTTGCTGGCTCAGAGGGACGACCCCATGGTTTTTTTGCTGTGGGGGGCGAACGCAAAGGCCAAGGCGGCTTTGATAGGGAATCGGCGGCATTTGACGTTGACCGCCGCGCATCCTAGCCCTCTGTCGGCCCACAACGGTTTCTTCGGTTGCGGTCATTTCCGGAAAACGAATGAGTTCCTTGCCCAGTTCGGGAAAAGCGTGGACTGGCGGCTGAAGCCGCCGGAGTGAGCGTCGCGGCGCTCATGAAACGCCCTGTTGCCGCCTTATCGCGTCCGCTACTTCCGACAGAAACAGAGCGGTTATCTCCGGATCGAAGGCCGTGCCCGCACCGTCGGCTATGATGTTCTTGGCGTCCTCGAAAGAAAAGGACGGCTTATAGCAACGAGCGTGGGTAAGCGCGTCAAACACGTCGGTCACGGCGGTGATTCTGGCCGCGACGGGTATATCCTTTCCGGCCAAGCCGTTGGGATAGCCCGTGCCGTCCCAGCGTTCATGGTGGTTTAAGGCTATATCTTTGCCTATGGACAGATAACGCAGATCCTCGCAAGAATTTTTTATAATGTTGTCTATCACCCGCGCGCCTGTCGCCGGATGCTCCTTTATGACGCGAAACTCGTCCTCCGACAGTCTGCCGTCTTTGAGCAGCACGGCGTCTGGAATGGAAATCTTGCCCAGATCATGAAGAGTGGCAGACAAACTGATAGATGAGACGATCTCCGGCGTCAGCTCGTCCGAACAGATGCCTGCGGCGAACAACCGCTTCGCCAGCATTTCCGACGATTTTGCCATGCGGAACACATGCTCGCCCGTGGAGCGGTCGCGGGACTCGGTGACTTGCGCCAAGGACATGACTGTCACCCTGTTGGCGTTGAGCGTTCCGTCGTAGAGCCTGATATTGCTGAGTCCCAGAGAGACGTTGTGGCAGAACAGCAAAAGCATGCGTTGCTGCATTTCCGTCAGCGGCTCGTCGGTTTCCAGATAAACGGCGAAACAGGAGTTCGCGTCTTGGTATAGCACGCTGGCCAGGCAATCATCGCCGCAGCATTCCCCCTCGCCGGGGATGTTGTCGAAAATATCCAGCACGTCCGGCGGATTTTTCATTATGGCCCCTGATTCTGCCAATATATCCCAGTTGCCGTTGCTTTTCTGTGCGCAGAGCAGACCGCGGCCTTTGATCTCGAATATGTTGCTTATCTGCGCCAGCACGGTGCGAGCGAATTCATACATGGTCTGCACGCGCATTATGTGTGCCGTGGATTTAATGATGTTTTCCAACGCCTGCCGTGCGTTTTCTATTTTTTTTCTGTCGCTGTAGGCTCTGAGGGCGGTTATCACCGCAGTGAAGAGTTTGTCGTTGGTCAATTCGTTCTTGGTTTTATAGTCGTGCAGGTCGTAGTCGATAATAACGTTGCGCGCAAAGGACGTCCCGCTTCGAAGGATTATTCTGGAGTCGGGGTTAATACGGTTGTTCCTGTGCCATTCTATGAACTTCAGGCCGGCGTCGTCGGATTCCATCATCACGTCCACCAGCATGACCGCCACGTCCCTTTCTGTTTCCAAAATGGCTTCCGCCTCTCTTGCCGAATAAGCGTCAAGCCAGGCCAGACCCTTGCCCAAGAAAGTGCCGCGCTTTAATGCGAAGCGCGTAAGGCCGTGAATTTCGGGGTTGTCATCGACTATTAATATTTTCCAGTAGTCCGTTGCTTTCTCAGTCAAAAATCGCGAACCTTCCGACCGTAAATCGCATGAATAGTCAAACATGGATTTATCCCCTCTCTAATGCCGTTATCAGTTCAGATCTCGGCTTAATGCTAACCCACGCTTAAAATACCGTCTTGGAGCGGATTCGCATACGCTGTTTCCGGCTGTCCTACCAATAATCTTGGGCAGGATTAAACAAGTAACAGCATAAAACGAAGGCCGGACAGTTGAAGAAGGTATCCGCCGATCCATACCGTGGCAATGTCCCAAGCGCAGACCCGGATCGGGGACGGCGCGGAGACGTTCGTCCGATTCAGCCGCGCCGGACGGCGAACGCGGCGGCTTTCTGTCGGATTGCCGCGCCCGTCGCATCCCCTCCCAGTTATGTTAATACCCGTTTTGAACGAACTCGCCGTTTGCTTCGGGAATGAACCCGGGAGCAAACGTACAAGTGAAAAAAGCATCAGTCGATCCGTCCCGCATCTAGCCGACGCCGCTATCCCTAATAGCAAGCCCGGGGCAGAAAACAGCGCGCCTATGGGAACCGCGTCATTCTGCGCTCGTCGCGCGGACGTTTCGCGCCGGTAGCGGCGGCCCTGCGCCGTATTTCCCCTTAGCGGCAGTTGCGGGGCGCCGTTTGGCTAACAATCGTTCGTTCGCAATATTTATGATACATTATCGCCACAAGGCATTCAATAGCGATTTTGGTCAAAATATAATTTTTTTTTAGCTAATTTCTGCAATGTCATGGGTGTCAAAGGAGCATATGGAAAGAAAAGGGCGACAGACAATTGCACGCACGCTATAAATTTGCATTATTCTGATAATTCTGCGATTGACTAACGGAAATTATTTGAATTGAAAGGCGATTCTGCGAAAGGCGGTGTAAAATAGTTCTGGGTTTTGGATCGGAAGATTAAAGAAACAGAAGACCGAAATCCGTGATAAAATGTTGTTTGAACAAGACAATACAGAATCACGGAAAGGCGGTCTTCTA
>JAIRPE010000096.1 GCA_031257175.1 Eubacteriales Family XIII. Incertae Sedis bacterium
TGGAACACTATGGGGATGCCGCAGTTGGCGGCCAGGTGGATGTTGTCGTCGTACTGGATGATGCCTAAAAGCGGCGGCTTCATCACCCGCGACACGTCCTGGAAGGTGGGCAGGAGGCCGCTGCGCATCAGTTCCTTGTTCACCTTGTTCACCACGTAGGCCCGCTTCCTCAGCCCCACCTGCGCCAGCACCTTGTCCGTCATGTCCGCGTCCCTCAGGGACACATGCTCCAGGGTGGTGACTATGATGGCCATGTCCGCGTTCGGCGCGGCTACCCTCAGCTCCTCGTTGACGCCGGCGGGGCCGTCCACCAGTATGAAATCGTAGCCCTGCCTCAGGGTCGCGTAAAGCGCCCCCATCTCCTCCGCGGTGGCGCGGAATTTCTCCTTGGACTGGGCGGCGGGCATCACGTACAGATAAGGGAAGCGCTTGTCCCTGACCAGCGCCTTGGCGGGCTTGCACAGCCCGGCCAGCACGTCGGCCACGTCAAAGATCACCTTATTTTCCAACCCAAGGTAAATGTCCAGGTTGCGCAAGCCGATGTTCATGTCCATTATGATGATTTTAAGCCCGCGCTCGGCCAGCGTCGCGCCCAAGTTGAGGGTGAAAACAGATTTTCCGACGCCGCCTTTGCCGGAGGCGCTAAGAATAACTTTGCCCATAATCCCTCTCCTAATGCCAATCCGCACTTAAACGCTCCCTTGGAGCGGATTGGCAGATACTATCTTCCGACGCCCGCCTACCCCAGCCGGTTCTCCAGGGAATAGTCCTCGTACTCCTTTTCCAGCTCGAAATACTTGGCTATGACCTCCCTGGCCACGGGCGCGGCGTTCAGCGAGGTGTTCCCCTGGAAAATCAGGACGGCCACGGCGATGTGCGGGTCATCCGCCGGCGCCAGCGCCACCACCCACGCGTAGGGCTTGTACTTGTCCTTATACATGTCCAGCCTTTCCTCGACCAGGCTGGCGCTGAGGGAACTGAGGTTCGCCACGGCCTTGCGCACCGCCCTGGGCTTCGACGTGTATATGTTGGGGTACGTGGCCAGCAGCCTGTTCATCTCCGCCTCCACGCCCTCCCAGCTAAGGCTGGCGTCTATGCCCTTCAAATGCGCCTTCACGTACTCCACCTCGTCGGGGGGCTGTATGAACCCCGACTTCTGCGCCGTGCCCGTCTTGGCCGCCACCTTCACGGGGAAATTCGCGAAAAACGGGCGCAGGCTGCCCGAGGAGCCGCCCGCCACCAGTTTCATGCCCTTTATCACCTGCTCCAGAAAGCCGTAGTCGCTGAGGCTCACCCTGACGCCGGGCCGCTTCTCCGCCTTCCCCTCGCCCTCCGTGGCGCGGATGAGGCTCACCTCGTTGCGGACGCCGCCGTTCCCCAGCGTCGCCACGTAATTCGCCATCTGCATGGGCGTGTAGGCGTTGTTGCCCTGGCCTATGGAGATATTCAGCTCGTCGCCCGTCGTCCATTGGGCGTAATTAAAAATCGTGAATTTGCAATAATCCGCCACCATGCTAACCAACTCGGGCTTTATGCCCATTTCCTGGAGCCTGGCTATGGTCTCGTTGCGGCTCGGGTTCTCTTCCGTCCAGCTGACGATTTCGTCGATCTGCTGCATCAGCAGCGTCTTGTCGGCCAGCAGCTCCGCGGTGAAAAACTCCTCCGCGTTGTCCAAAAGATGCCTTTTCAGCAACGCCTTCTGGGTGGCCATCTTCTTCTCGGCGGTCGGGACTCCTGCCGCCGTCTCCACCAGCTCGACGCCCGTGTTCTGGCCCAGGCCGAACTGCTCGGCCATGGAGGTTATCTGCTTTATGCCCATATTGTCCTTGAAAGGCAAGGCCCTGCCCGTGTAATAGTCCATGCCCGTGGCGACGTCGTAGAAATAGTAGTTGCACGACACTTCCAGCGCGTGGGCCAGATCCACGTTGCCGTGGCTGCCGCCGTTGGTGGTGTAGAGCAGGCAGTTGAACTCCCTGGCCCCCACCCTCACGTGGCCGCCGTCGTGGAGCCTCTGGGCGGGGTTAAGTCCCGCCTCCAGCGCGGCCAGCGCCGTCACCATCTTGAAGGTGGAACCCGGCTGCACCGCCGTCCTGGCCGCCACGTTGTAGAGCGGGAGCGGCGACAGCAAATCCCTGGGGTTCTGGCTTTGCAGAGCGTTCCACGCCTCGTTGCTTATCCCCGTGGAGAATTGGTTGGGGTCGAAGCTCGGGTTGTTGACTATGGCCAGCGGCTCGCTGCCGTTCTTCACGTCCAGAACCACTATGGCGCCCACATTGGCGTTGGGCTGCGGGTCTTTGTACTTGTAGTCGCCCCACTTGCTCTCGAACGTGCCGCCTGTCTGCAGGGCGCTCAAGCCCCTGGCCAGTATCTCCTCGCATTCCTTCTGGTACTTCAGGTCGATGGTCAGGTACAAGTCCTTGCCCTTCATGGCCGGCTTCTCGCTTATGACGCGCACCTGCTCGCCTTTGGAGTTGACCTGGACTTCCTTGTAGCCGTCGGCGCCCTTCAGCGCGTCCTCCTTCGACCGCTCTATGCCCTCCAGCCCTATCATGTCCGTGGGCCTGTAGCCCTTCTCATTGACGTAGCTTTCCTTCAGGTTTTCGGAAATTTTGCCCATGTATCCCAGCACGTGGCTGGCCGTGTTCCCGTTGGGGTAATAGCGTATGGACTCGGTGGCCACGCTTATGCCCCTCATCTCGCTGCTTTTTTCCTCTATTTCCAGCACGGTCTTGTTGGACACGTTGGTCGCTATGTTGGCGGGGATGTACTGCATGTAGCCCAGCACGCTCAGTTCGTTGCGCAGGGCCATGATTTTCCTGGCCTCTTCCAGGGACAGGGCGTCGCTTATTTTGTACCGCGCCCGTATGGCCAGGAACGCCTCCGCCGCGTTTATGCTCTTGTCCAGCTTGTAGCGCTGGAGGAAATTCGACTTTTCCACGTCTTTGGTGTATATCATGTTGCGCACGGATATAGGCGGGTTCACGCCCAGCGCCTGCAGCTCCTGCTGGGCCGCGTACTGGTCCAGCTCCTCGCTGACGTTGTTCCGCCGCCTTATCTCGTCAAAGGCCTGCTCGGCCGAGTAGCTGACGGGCATCTCCTGGGAGACGAGCCAGGAGGCGATTTCCTGCTGGTATTTGTAATAAAAACCCCCGTCGGCGTAGAGTATGGGGAAATTGTCCACGTAGCTCTCGCCGTTCCGCTCCAGTATCTCTATTATCATGGCCGCGCTCTTGTTCAGGGCCTCGTCGTTCATGTTGTTGCGGCTGAACTGCACGGTGAAGCTGGGCAGGTTGCCCGCCAAGAGCCTGCCGTGCCTGTCGTAGATCTCGCCCCTGGGCGCGGCCGTGTAGACAGTCCTCATGTCGTTGCTGTCGGCGGCCAGAGTCCAGTCCTCGTGCTGAAGCACGGTCAGCACGAACAGCCTGGCCAGCAGACTGAGCATGAGGACGGTGATAAGGCTTATTATTTGATTTTCCCTTCTCTTAAACCATCTCATCTATTCCATCCCCGGCAACGCCGCCCCTGACAACCGGAGCCGACGGCCCTTCCGAAACGCCGCCGCCCGTGTTTTCCCCTGGGGGACGGGGCGACCCCTTCACGGCTCACAAAAAACGGAAGCCCCCCACCTCGCGGAAGCCGCCCTTGTAATACTGGTCCCGCCTGTGGCGTATTACTCCCCTCCGCAACACGAGGTGCAACGCCAGCGCCAGCAAGGTGTTGTAGGCTATAAGCGTCAATTGGGGCTTCAATATGTAAAAAAGCGAGTGGGGTATGCCCAGCAATTTATAAATTCCCCAATAAACGGCATTGTTCAGGGCCGAAGCCATCAAGGCCCCCACCAGGGCCGGCAGCACCAGCTCGTGGTTCAGGAACCGTTTCAAGAGCATCATGGCCAGCGCGGCGCACATGACGGAAATCGCGCTCACCCCGACGTAAATCCCGAAGTTCAAGTCCCAGAGCAACCCGAAGGCCGCGCCCAGCGCCAGCCCGTAGGGCTTCTCGTACAGGAAGGCGAACACTATCGCCGCGCTCAGGAGCAGGTTCGGCGACACGCCGTCAAAGGCAGCGCCCCTCAGCAAGGTCGCCTGTATCACGAAGGCGGCCGCGAAAAAAAACACCGCTCCCCGCGTCCTCATGGCTCCGCCACCTCCTGCGGGCGCTCGGCCAGAAGCACCGACACCTTCCTTATGTTCTTGAAATACGCCGCCGGCTCCACCTCGATGGTTTTCAGCGGCGTGTCGTGGTCCCAATTGACGGCGACCACCTTGCCTATGGTGATGCCCTGGGGGTATATGCCGCCTATGCCTGAGGTGATGAGCCTGTCCCCCTCGCGGACGGCCGCGGCCTCGTCCAGCATGTATCCCTTCAGCGAGCCCTCGCCGTCGCCCTGCAGCACGCCCAGCCACTCGGGGCTGCGGAACACCTGGAAGCCCACCTTGTTGGACTCGTCTATGACGGAGATGACCTTCGCCCATCTGTCCCCCACGGACATGACCCTGCCTATCAGGCCGTCGCCGTCCACCACCACCGCGTCCGTGAACACCCCGTCCCTCGTCCCCGCGTTGATGGTGAAGATGTTAAAGACGTTGGACGCGTCCATGGCTATGACGTCCGCCGCCACCGTGTCATATTTCTCGCGTAGCCCCGAATAATTCAGCAGCTCCGACAGTCTCTTCAATTCGTCCAAATCCGTCGCCGACAGCCGCGCCTCGGTCAGCGCCTTCTCCAGCTCCATGACCCGCTCCCGCAGCCTCTCGTTCTCCTGGGCCAGGTCGCCCCTGTCGAGCAGTACTGAGAGATTGCCGCCGAAAAATCCGCCCACGGCGGCGAAGGGGGCCTCCACCGCGCTCAGCGCCTCGCCGACCGCCCGTCCCAAAGGGTTGTCGTCCCCCAGTGTCTGCCTGGAGACGAATATGAGCAAAAACAACGCGGCGAAAGCCACGAGTATTGCGGTTGCCAGCCTGTGTTCCCTAATCCATCTCATCTGCGCGCCTCACGCGCGGCCGCCCGCGCCATGCCTGAGCCGCTACCTTCTCAGCTTCTTGCTGGCGTAGCGCTCCAGCTTGCCGATGCTTTTCAGGCTCTTGCCCGTCCCTTCGGCCACGGCCTCCAGCGCGTTCTCCGCGATGAACACCTGCAGCCCCGTCTGCTTCGTTATGAGCCTGTCCAAGCCTCTTATGAGGCCGCCGCCGCCCGTCAGCACCATGCCGTAGCTGACGATGTCCGCCGCCAGCTCGGGCGGCGTGTGTTCCAGCGTGTTCCTGATGCCGTCGATGATGACCCCTATGGGTTCTTCCAGGGCCTCGAATATCTCCCTTGATGAGACTCTTATGGTCTTGGGCAGGCCGGAAATGATGTCCCGCCCCTTGGCGTCCATGTACAGCAGGGAGCCTTCGTCGCCCACGTCGAAGTAGGCGCAGCCGATGCCGATTTTAAGCTCCTCCGCCGTCCTGTCGCCTATGAGCAGGTCGTAAGACTTCCTCATGTACACGACGATGGCCTCGTTGAGCCTGTCCCCCGCGTGGCGCAGGGAGGTGCTGGTCACGATGCCCCCCAGCGCTATGATGGCTATGTCCGATGTGCCGCCCCCGATATCCGCTATCATGCAGCCCGTCGGGTCATCGACCGGCAGTCCACAGCCTATGGCCGCCGCCATGGGCTCGTCCAGTATGTAGACGTCCCTGGCGCCCATCTGCCGTATCACTTCCTCCACGGCCCGCTTCTCCACCTCGGTTACGCCCGAGGGCACGCCCACGACTATCCTTATGCGGGTGAAAAAGCCCGCGCCGTCCAGTATTCCCTTCAGAAACACCCTCAACATGCTGGCCGTCATCTCGAAATCCGAGATGACCCCGTCCTGCAGGGGCCTTATAACCCGAATATGCTCAGGCGCCTTGCCAATCATGTTCTTGGCGTCGCGCCCCACCGCCAGAATCTTACGCAACCCTGTGTCCACCGCTATCACGGAGGGCTGGTTTATGACAATGCCCTTGCCCTTGATGTAGATGAGGGTGTTGGCGGTTCCCAAATCTATGCCGATGTCTTTGTTGAAAAGCATCCACGCCTCCAAATATTAAAGATGCCCGAGCCCCATGACCCGAGGCCCGAGGTCGCCGCAGGCCTTCGGCCGGCCGCCGTCAGATCAGCTGCCTCTGCCTCATGCTCACGAAAACCCCGTCGCCTATCACGATATGATCCAACACTTTTATGCCCAGCAGCTTGCCGGCCTCCACAAGCCGCAACGTCACGTCCACGTCCGCGCCGCTGGGCTCCGGGTTCCCGCTGGGGTGGTTGTGGGCGAGGGCGACGGAAGCCGCCCCGCGCTTCACGGCCGGCCGGAACACCTCCCTGGGGTCAATCAACGAGCTGTTGATGATGCCCATGGAGACGGCCTGCACGGCGATGACTTCATTTTTGACGTTCAGGAGAAGCACCTTGAAGCACTCGTTTTTCATCGCCCTCATGTCGGCCATGAAAAATCCCGCAATATCGTCGCAGGACACGATGTTGACCCGCTTCCCTCTGGGCCTGGTGGCCACGCGCTTCCCCAACTCAATGGCGGCCAGCACCCTGCAAGCCTTGGCGTCTCCGACGCCCCTGACCGCCGCCAGCTCCTCGGGGGAGCTTTCGGCGAGGTAGCCGAGGCCCCCGAGGGCCAGAAGCTTCTCGGCCAGCGCGGTGGCGGAGGCCCCCCGGGCGCCCGTGCCCAGGATTATGGCCAGCAACTCGGAGTTGGACAAGCCGCCCGCCCCCGTCAATATCATTTTTTCCCTGGGCCTTTCCGGCGCAGGCATTTCTTTTATCAATGTCATATTATCCTCCTGTTTCCCTTGTCAGATAATATGGCCTTGACACAATCATAACCTTACTGTATTCGCGTCAGTTTTTATTATATCATAGCATGAACGATAATGGTATAGGGACGGAGCCTAATTCTGCCGCGCCCCA
>JAIRPE010000132.1 GCA_031257175.1 Eubacteriales Family XIII. Incertae Sedis bacterium
CGTAGCGCATCGATGAAACTCCTTAATCGAGAAGCGCAGGGCTTCAGCCCGTGGCGCTTCACCGTCGGGAGAGCCGCCCTAGGTAGGACAGTAACTTAATATGGGGCTTTAGCTCAGCTGGGAGAGCGTTTGACTGGCAGTCAAAAGGTCAGGGGTTCGATCCCCCTAAGCTCCACCATCGCGAAATACGCGAACCCCCTTGGAAATTTGACGTTTCCAAGGGGGTTTTTATGTCGTGCGGAAATCATTTTTGAACTTTGGCGGTCGTTTGCTCACTGGCGTCTAGCAGCGCTGCGTTGTACCGGGCGTCGCACCGACTAGATACCGCCATGCAGCATTTCGTCCAGCGACGACTCATGCGTATAGGAACTTAACAGCCTCGCCGCCTTGGAAACATCTCCTATCAATATCCCGCCCGTAAATCTGTCATTCAAGAAATACAGTTTTTCATATATCCCCTTAGCCGAATCGGAAATCCCGAAAGTTTTGTACATTTTGTCCTGCTGATGTCCATTATCCCCTACGGCGAAAAGCGACACACCAAATCCGTTAAAGGCGTTGGAAGGAATCACCGGATTATACCTCAAATCGTCACCGACGGCGTTAGCGCCTGCGATCTTCCCCATTTCAAGGGCTTGCATCCATATGGCGTAGTTCATGCCCTCGTAGGAAGCGCAGTCTCCGCAGGCGAATATACCGCTCACGCTTGTTTCCATCCTGTCATCCACAACAATCGATCTTTCCGTCTTTAATCCGGCTTTCTCGGCCAATTCCGTATTCTGCTTGACCCCTGTGGACAACAGCACCATGTCCGCCGCGAAAACCGTGCCGTCTTTCAACTGCACGCCTGTAACGCCTTTATCCACAGAACCCAATATGCCTGAAACGCCTTTTCCTGTGCTGATTATGACTCCCACGCTTTCTGCCGCCTCTTTAAGCAGCTCTCCCGCGTTGTCGTCCAACTGGCGCAGCATGAGGTATTTCCCCCCTTCCACGACAGTCACGTAGAGCCCGGCTTTCTTCAACTCCCAGGCCGCCTCCAATCCCAGCACGCCTCCGCCTATTACCACCGCCGTCTTCGCCGTTTTAACATGCCGCTGAATGTTGTTCACGTCAGACAGCGTCCTTATGGCAAACGTGCCCGAGAGCCCCGCCCCAGGTATCGGCGGAATGAAAGACTCCGCGCCTGAGGCTATGATCAGCTTATCGTAACGGCGCGTCTCCCCCGTGTTGAGGCGTATCTGTCTCTGTTCCGGCTCTATTGCCTCCACGGTCGTGTTCAGCGTAAGCGTTATATTGTTATCTTTATACCAATTCTCCGGCTTCAGATAAAGGTTCAACTGATCTATTTCCGACAATATCCCCTTTGTCAGCATGGGTCTGTTATATGCCGGAATATTTTCTTTGCTTATAATCTCAATGTCGGCGTTCTTGTTCCTGCTTCGGATCTCTTCGGCCGCCGTAGTTCCTGCCGCGCCATTGCCTATAATTATGAAACTTTCTTTTTTGTCAGAAGTAAAGCCTGCGGCCTTCATCTCTACCTCGACAAACTGCTCCGGTCCCACGCCGCACACGGGGCAAGCCTTAGGCGCTTCGTCCCCTTCGACGATCTCGCCGCAAACCAAGCACTTCCAAGCCTTATTGCCTCCGCTGCTCTTCTTGGGCGGCACGACTTTGCCCGCCAGCACGGATTTGCCGAAGCCATGCCCGAACTCAAACGCTTCGCGCAACGATGCCTTCCCTGGTTTAAATCTGCAACGCAGGCCGCTTCCATATACCTTCAGCCTCAGCTGGGCAAGCCTAGCCATGATGTTCGGCACGCCTTCGCCGCTCCATCCGAAAGAGCCGAACGCCGACGCCCATTTCCCGCCGTGCGTCCTGGCGAACATCGACGTGGTCAAGTCCCAAATAGGTTTCAACGCTTCCCCCACTATGGTGGGCGTTCCGAACAGCACCCCATCCGCATCCGATATCCTGCTGAGAACGATGTTGGCATCCGTTTTAACTAAATCAAAAAGCTCCACATCCACATCGCCGACGCTTTGAATTCCTTCCTTTATCTTCTCTGCCAGAAGCTCAGTGTACCCGTATGCGGAGACGTATGGAACCACAACGCTCTTTTTGCCTTTCGCAGGAGACGGCGTTGCCCAAGTTTTATAGGCCTCGACGATCTCCCAGGGCTCTTTCGTTAGGACGGGGCCATGGCCGGTGGCGATAATTTTTATCGCTAGGCCTTCGATCTGGGCAATAGCGTACAGCACCTCTTTCTTGAACGGGCCCATGATATTGTCAAAATAATACTTTAAAGCTCGCCTATAGCCCTCACCGTCTTCAATGTTTTCATTCGTGATATTTTCGCTGCTGTAATGACAACCGAACATATCACAGGTGAACAGCGTCTCTATTTCCGGCACATAGGTGAACATGCTGTCCGGCCAATGCAGATTCGGGACGCTTATGAAGTTTAACGTTTTATCCCCCAACGAAAGACTGTCGCCGTTTTTCACTAGAGTGTAGTTGAAATCGCGGTTGACTATTTCTTTCATGAAATTCATGGCTGCGGCCGTGCCCACCAACTTAATCTTGGGATTAAGTTCCAGCAGCTTCCCCACCGTGCCGCTATGATCCGGTTCAGTATGATTCATCACTATGTAGTCAATATTTTCTATATCCGTATTCTGTTGGAGGCTCTCCAGGTATGAATCAAAATACTTTAACTTCGAAGTCTCGATCAAAGCGGTCTTTTCCGACCCCTTCAAGAGATAAGAATTATATGTGGTACCGAATTCCGTTTCCATCACGATATCGAATACCCGCAGTCCCGGATCCAATGTCCCCACCCAAATAAGATCATCCGCTATCCTTTTCATATTACCCCTTCCTTTTTTGCTCACTTTTGCCACATCCGCCTTTTGTGGCTGTCCAGACGGCAAACCCTATCTCCTGACAGTACGCGACTGTTTCTTGAAGCCCCTTGTTTAATATTATACTAAATTGAAATGAAAAATAGAATATCTAGGATAAAATAAATTAAAAAATGCACTTTTATGCCCGCTCTGCTTCTTTATTCTTTTCGGATACGCGACCCATCGAATATGCACATTGAAACGCGGGGACGGGCGCAAATCCTCTTCGCGCCCGCCCCCGCGTTGTGCAGCCTAGTGGTTTCAGAAACTAACGCCCTCCGCGCCTTTTTCCCCGCGCTTCAGCGCGGCAGGAAAAAAGGACAGCGAAGCGAACCTGCCTGCCCTGCCTGCGGCAGGCAGGCGGCAGGCAGGCGAAGTGAGCGTAGAACCGGGGCGTAGCCCCACGTTGTCACGCTCCGGTCTGCGGCTTGCCGTAGCCCACGGCCATGGCTAGGTCGCTGAGCGCCAGATTATATTCCAATATCTTGGCGGACAGGCCCTGCTGGGCGTTAAAGGATGCCACCTGGGCGGACTGGACGTCTACCAGCGTGTTCATGCCCGCGTTGTACGAAAGCTCCGCCAGGCGGAAGCCTTCCTTGGCGTTGGAGACGGTCTTTTCCAGCGCCGTGATTTCCTCCTGTATGTTCTGTATGGTGAGGAATCTGGCGCGTATGTCCATCTCTATAAGCAGCTTCGTGTCTTTCAGGCTTTTCTCCGCCTGCCTCACGTCCAACAGCGCCGTCAGGTACTCTGCCGAATATCTGGACACCGAGCCCTTGTCGGCCAGGGTGAGGTTCGCCTTGTCCAAGACGTACTGCTGCTGGTTCAGCTCGTTGCGGCTATTCAGCGCCGACTCTATGCTGTCTTTCAGGTATACAGCGGCCCCGGTGGAGCGCTTCAGCTCGTCGGTCAGCTTTACCTCCTGCATCAACGGATAGTTCAGCTTCTGGTTGAAAGCCATTTTCTGGGTTTTTAGCCGCGTCACGGCAGACGCCTCCTGCACCGACGCGTCTTGGGCGGCGCTTTCCGCCTTCAGCACGTCCATCTTGGATACCACGCCCAACTCGAACTTTTTGTTTGTATTTGAAAGAATATTCTTCTGGTTTTGCAAGTTCTCTTTAGCTATCCTCACCGCTTCCTCGGCCTGCGTCACGGCGTAATACGCCTGGGTGGCCTCGTAGCCCAGCATGTTGACGTCCATCTGGTACTGGATGGCGGCTTGGGTGAGGAGGTACGGCCTGGTCATCTTCACGACCTTCGCGTCCAAAGATTTCAACGGGTTAACCTGCATGGCGTATCTTGCGGGATTGGCCGACATAGCCTTGCTGATGCTCTCCCAACTCGCCCAAGTGTCCTCTTGCGCCAACGCCTGTGCCTCAAAGGTCTCTTTTTTCAATACCGCGCTTTCGTAGCCGGGCCCCTCGCTGGTGGCTCTCTTCACCGCCTCGTTCAGCGACAGGGCGACAGGGGTTCCTGAAAATTCCATGTTCGGCGCTATGTCATAGGCGACCGCGCCGACGGCCGTCTCGTCCGCGGCAAAGGCCGGAACCGCGCCCGCCGCCATCACAAGCAGAGCCAATATCAGGCTCGTGAATCTCTTATCCATAACTCGCCTCCCTATTTTTCTAGCCAAACCGCTCATCCCATACCCCGGTGCGGGGGATGTTTTGCCTCTTTTGAAAACAGCGGCAGGCTTTCGCCTGCCGCTGTAGTCATGCGTTAACT
>JAIRPE010000018.1 GCA_031257175.1 Eubacteriales Family XIII. Incertae Sedis bacterium
GACCACAACATATGCTGTAAACACCGCCCCAAAACACCATATTTTCGAGAAAAGGCTTGAATTTCCCATAATCGTAGTATATAATATAGAAGGAAAGTTACGAAGCCAGGAAGCCCGGCGCCGTTGGCGGACGTCGGGCTTCGGAAGCTTTGTTTTTGTGCGCGGCTGAGACGACGCCTGACGCCTGGACTTGGGTTCCCGCCGGGGCGGGCTTCCGGGGGTTGGGGCTAAGGCCCTCGCCCGCGCGCTGGCGAAAAGGAGTTAGTATGGCGGCAAACGTGAACCAGCAGAAATACGACGCTGAACAGATACAGGTGTTGGAGGGGCTGGAGCCGGTACGCAAGCGGCCTGGCATGTACATAGGCAGCACAGGGCCAAGAGGCTTGCACCATCTGGTGTACGAGGTGGTGGACAACAGCGTGGACGAGGCTTTGGCCGGGTTTTGCAAGAACATAAGCGTGACCATCCAGGGGGACAACTCGGTGGTCGTCGAGGACGACGGCAGGGGGATGCCCGTGGATTTGCACCCGAAGCTGGGGATTCCCGCGGTGGAGGTGATACATACGGTGCTGCACGCCGGCGGGAAGTTCGGCGGCGGCGGGTATAAGGTGTCGGGCGGCCTGCACGGCGTGGGGGCCTCCGTGGTGAACGCCCTTTCCGAGGCCATGGAGGTGGAGATAAAAAGGGACGGCAACGTCTACCGCCAGACCTATTCCAGGGGCATAACCCAGAGCAAGCTGGAAATAGTGGGAGAGGCGAAGAAAACGGGCTCCAAGACCATGTTCAAGCCCGACCCCGAGATTTTCGAGGACGTGGATTTTGACTACGACACGCTGGAACACAGGCTCAGGGAGATGGCCTTCCTGAACAAGGGCGTGAAGATATCCCTTTCCGACGAGCGGGCGTCCCGAACGAAAAAAGAGACATTTTATTACGAGGGCGGCATAAAGGAGTTCGTCAGGCACCAGAACAAGACGAAGGAGCCTTTGCACCCGGACATCATATATTTCGAGGTGAAGAAGGACGACGAGGTGGAGGTCGAGGTGGCCATGCAGTACACGGACCGCTACAACGAGACCATCCTCTCTTACGCCAACAACATCAACACCACGGAGGGCGGCACCCACATGGTGGGCTTCAAGTCCGCGCTCACCAGGGTGTTCAACGACTACGCCAGGAAGAACGGCTTTCTCAAGGAGAAGGACGAGGGATTCGCGGGCGAGGACGTGAGGGAAGGGCTGACCGCCATCGTCTCAGTCAAGCTGACACAGCCCCAGTTCGAGGGCCAGACCAAGACCAAGCTGGGAAACAGCGAGATGCGGGGCATAGTGGAGACCAGCACGAACGAGAACCTGTCGGCGTTTCTGGAGGAGAACCCCGCCCAGGCCAAGTCCATCATCGACAAGTGCCTGCTGACGGCCAGGGCCAGGGAGGCGGCGCGCAAGGCGCGGGAGCTGACAAGGCGGCGCGGCGCGCTGGACGACTTCGGGCTGCCCGGCAAGCTGGCGGACTGCTCGGAGAAGGATCCGGCCCTTTCGGAGATTTTCCTGGTGGAGGGGGACTCCGCCGGCGGCACGGCCAAAAGCGGCAGAGACCGCGCCAGGCAGGCCATATTGCCATTGCGCGGCAAGATTCTGAACGTGGAGAAGGCCAGGCTGGAGAAGATACTCAACTCGGAGCAGATCAAGAACATGATTACCGCCTTCGGCTGCGGCGTGGGGGAGGATTTCAACGAGGAGAAGCTCAGGTACCACAAGATTATCATCATGACCGACGCGGACGTGGACGGGGCGCATATCATGACCCTGCTTCTGACGTTCTTCTTCCGCTACATGAAGCCCCTCATACAGAACGGCTACGTGTACATAGCCCAGCCCCCCCTGTACCAGGTGAAGAAGGGCAAGGAGGTCTATTACACCTACACGGAGAAGGAGCAGGAGAAGCTGCTGGCCAGGATAGGCAACGGCGTGAAGCTGGACATACAGCGCTACAAAGGCTTGGGCGAGATGGACGAGACGCAGCTTTGGGAGACCACCATGGATTACAACAACCGCACGTTGATACAGGTGATGATGGACGACGAGCCGGCTGCGGACGAGACCTTCTCCATGCTCATGGGGGACAAGGTGCCGCCCAGGAGGAAATTCATAGAGGACAACGCCAGGTACGCGAGGAATCTGGACATTTGACGCCGCGGGGCTTCAAGGCCCCCCGACAGGGCGCGGGCGGGACTATAGCGTGAAGGGAAAACGATGGATAACGAAAACAACGGGCTTTTGGGCGAGACGAAGATAGAGCAGCACGAGATACATACTGAAATGAAGGACGCCTACATCGAGTACGCCATGAGCGTGCTGGTGGGGAGGGCGCTCCCCGACGTGCGGGACGGGCTGAAGCCTGTCCACAGGCGCATACTTTACGGCATGTCCGAGCTGGGGCTGACGCCTGACAAGCCTTTCAAGAAATCCGCCCGTATCGTGGGCGACGTGATGGGTAAGTACCACCCCCACGGGGACGCGTCGGTGTACGACGCCATGGTCAGGCTGGCGCAGGATTTCGCCATCAGGTACAAGCTGGTGGAGGGCCACGGCAATTTCGGCTCCGTGGACGGCGACGGCGCCGCCGCCATGCGTTACACGGAGGCGCGGCTCGCGCCTCTGGCCATGCAGATGCTCAGGGACATTGACAAGGACACGGTGGATTTCACGCCGAATTTCGACGGGGACGAGAAGGAGCCGACGGTGTTGCCGTCGCGCTTCCCGAACCTTCTGGTGAACGGCTCCAACGGCATAGCGGTAGGCATGGCCACGTCCATACCCCCCCACAACCTGGGGGAGGTCATAGACGCCGCCGTCAGGCTTATCGACTACCCTGATTCCGGCATCGACGACCTTATAAAGATAATAAAGGCGCCGGATTTCCCCACGGGCGCCAGCATATTGGGGCGGAACGGGGCCAAGGAGGCGTACCGCACGGGCCACGGCAGAGTGATGGTGCGCGCCGCCGCGGAGATTGAGGAGACGGCCAAGGGCAGGCAGCAGATAGTGGTGACGGAGATTCCTTACCAGGTCAACAAGGCGACTTTGATCGAGAAAATCGCGGATTTGGTGAAGGACAAGCGTCTGGAGGGCATATCGGCCATACGAGACGAGTCGAACCGCCAGGGGATGCGCATAGTCATCGAGCTGAAGAGGGACGCCAGCCCGCAGATATTGCTGAACCGCCTGTACAAGCAGACACAGCTCCAGGAAAGCTACAGCATGATACTCATCGCGCTGGTGGACGGAGAGCCCAGGATATTGAACCTCATGCAGATAATGGAGGAATATCTGAAGCACCAGAAGAACATCGTCACCCGCCGCACCGCCCACGACTTGAAGAAGGCCGAGGCCAGGGCGCACATACTGGAAGGCTACCGCATAGCGCTGGACAATATCGACGCCGTCATAAAGACCATCAGGGAGCGGTACAACGACGCGAAGGAAAAGCTGATGGAGCGGTTCGGCCTGAGCGATATTCAGGCCCAGGCGGTTTTGGACATGCGGCTGCGCAGCCTGCAGGGCCTGGAACGGGAGAAGATCGACAAGGAATACGACGAGCTGATGAGGCAGATAGAGTATTTCAAATCCCTGCTGGCGGACGAGCGCAAGCTGATGGCCGTCGTCAAGGAGGAGATGCTGGAGATAAAGAAAAAGCACGGCGACGCCAGAAGGACTAAAATAGTGGCGGACGCCGCCGAAATAGATGAGGAGGACTTGATTGAGGAGAGCAACGTCACAGTGACGCTGACGCACCTGGGCTACATAAAGCGGGTCTCGTCGGACACGTACAAGACCCAGAAGCGCGGCGGGCGGGGCGTGACGGGGGTGACCACGCGGGAGAACGATTTCGTGCGCAGCCTTATCATGACGTCCACCCACGACTACCTGATGTTTTTCACCAACACGGGTAAGGCGCACAAGATAAAGGCTTACGAGATTCCCGAGGCGCCGCGGACGGCCAGGGGCACGCCCGCCGTGAATTTCCTCCAGCTGATGCAGAGGGAGCGGATAACGGCGCTGATGCCCGTGAGGGAGTTCAACGAGGACAAGTATCTGATAGCGGTGACGAAGCTGGGCATCATCAAGAAAACGCCCCTGTCCCAGTTCGACACCAACAGGAAGAGCGGGCTTATCGCCATAAGCCTCCACGACGGCGACGAGCTTATCGGCATAAAGCAGACCACGGGCACCAGCAACGTCATCCTGGTCACTCGGAACGGGAAGTGCATCAGCTTCTCCGAGGACGACGTTAGGCCCATGGGCAGGCAGGCCACGGGGGTGAGGGCCATAAAGCTGGAGGAGGACGACGAGGTGGTGGCCATGGAGCTGGCCGAGACCGACGAGGAGCTTTTGGTGGTCACGAAGAACGGCTTCGGCAAGCGGACGCCCGTGGAGGAGTACAGGCTCCAGGCAAGGGGCGGCAAGGGGCTGCTCACCTACGACAAGTCGAAGTTCAAGAAAACGGGCGAGCTTATCGGCGCCATGGTGGTGAACGACGGGGACGAGGTGCTGCTGATTAATTCCGACGGCGTCATCATCAGGATTCACGCGGGCGAGGTGTCCAAGCTGGGCAGAACCACCCAAGGGGTCAAGATAATGAAAGCGGAGGGCGACACGAACATCATAGCCATGGCGAAGGTGATACCCGAGGAGAGCGGCGAGGAAGAGGAATAGCCGGCGGGCGCGGCGGAAAAATTTCGCGGCGGCCCCCGGGAGAAGGTTTTAAATCGCTCAGGTAGGGTATAGAGTAAGGATATGACGAAAGGATACGGAGATGGCGTTAAGTGTTGAAAGCAGACTGATAATCAACGAGCGTGAGTACTGGGAGGTCAAGCTGCGCGGCGACGTGGACATAGCCAATGCCGCCGACTTCCGCGCCGCGTTGCGGGAGGCGTATTTTGAGAAGCCCGCGGACATTATCATTGACGCTTCAGAGTTAAGCTATATCGACAGCACGGGGTTAGGCGTTATCATAGGGGCTTACGGGAGGATGCGCGATAAAGGGCACGGAATCCTCATCGAGAACCCGAAAGCGAACGTGAAGAAGCTGCTGAACATCACCAGCTTGGATAAGATTTTTTGCCAAGAGGAAGTCTTGGCATAGCATGGAAGGATGTAGTAAAAATGTCAGACACGCTCAGATTATTTGTTCCCGGCAAGCCCGAATACGTTAGGGCGGTCAGGATGGCCGTGTCGGCGGTGGCGAGCGGCGCGGGGTTTGACGTGGAGGCCGTGGAGGATATCAAGGTCGCGGTCTCGGAAGCCTGCGCCAACGTGGTCTGCCACGGGGCGAACCCGCAGCACACGGGTTATGAGGTGTCCTGCGTGTTGTTTGACGACCGACTGGTGATCAGGGTGATAGACCAGGCGGGCGGGTACGACGCGGGACGCTACAAGGAGCCTGAGGCGGGCGAGCTGCGGGAGGGCGGCCTTGGGATATTCATCATCAAGGCGCTCATGGACGAGGTCAGCATTGATTCGGAGATAGGGAAAGGGACATTGATACAGATGATAAAGCGCCACAGCATAAGGTAAAGGGAACTTCCAAAAAACTTCCGCGGAGATTGCGATATGGGGCAAACCACGAAAGCGACGAGCAACAAGGAGCTTTTTGAAGAATACGGCCGTGTGCGGAGCGTCGAACTCAGGAATGAGATAGTAGAGAAGTATCTGTATCTGGTCGATATTTTGATAAGGAAATATCTGAACAAGGGCCTGGACTATGAGGACTTGTACCAAGTCGGGGCTATGGCCCTCGTTTTTGCCGTGGAACGGTACGACCCGTCTAAGGGTTACGAGTTCACCAGCTTCGCCACGCCCACCATCATAGGCGAGATAAAGAGGTATTTCCGCGATAAGGGCTGGGCGATGAAGGTGCCGCGCCGCTTGAAGGAGATTTCCGCCCAGATACCCGCCGTGAAGGAGGAGCTTTACGGGAAGTTGTTGCGGAACCCCACGGTGCCGGAGCTGGCCGAGGCTATGGGTTATTCGGAGGAGGACATTCTGGAGGCGATGGAGGGCGGCCGCGCTTACGGCACCTACTCGCTGAACCAGCCCTTCGACGACGGCGAGGAGCAGGGGGACTCCCCTTCCCTGGAGAGGTTCACGGGAATAGAGGACCAGGGCTACGCAGGGTTTGAGAACGCGGAAATCATAAAGAAGGTGCTGGCGGGGCTAAGTGAGAAGGAGCGCGTGATTTTCATGCGGCGCTTCATCCACGACGACACCCAGCAGCAGATAGCCACCGACCTGGGGGTGTCGCAGATGACGGTCTCCAGGCTGGAGAAGATCATCAAGAAGAAGTTTAAGGCGGAGTATTACAGCGGTTAGGGGGTTGCTGGGGGAGAGAGG
>JAIRPE010000028.1 GCA_031257175.1 Eubacteriales Family XIII. Incertae Sedis bacterium
TGTCGAGGCTCGGCGAAAAGCTGGGTGGGCGGCGCGAGACTTTTTTCGGGCTGTCAGGCGTAGGCGACCTTATAGTCACTTGCACCAGCGCGCATAGCAGGAACCGCCGTTGCGGCATAATGATAGGCGAGGGCCTGGCTCCCGATGAGGCCATGAGGCGCGTGGGCATGGTGGTGGAAGGGGCGTACACCGCTGAGTCGGCGTATGGCCTGTCGAAAGCGCACGGCGTGGAAATGCCTATAACCGAGCAGGTGTACAGGGTTCTGAAAGGAGAGGCGGACGCGAGGGACTCCGTTTCAACCCTGATGACGAGGCAAAGGAAGCATGAGCCTGAGGATTTGCTCGTCTAGCGAGGCGTGACCAGGTTCCGACGGGCTACCTGAACCTGCCGACGCGTCTGAACCTGTCCACCGCCTCCTTAGTCGCCGCCACCGTCAGATATATCTCATCGAGGGTGTTGAACTCGCTGAAGCTGAACCTGATGGCCCCCTCCGCTTCTTTGTCGGACAGGCCCATGGCTTTCAGCACGTGGCTATGTGACTTCTTCCTGGAAGAGCAGGCGGCCCCCGTGGAGACCAGGACGCCGCGTTGCTCCAGGGCGTGGAGTAACGCTTCCCCCTTGATCCCGAGAAAACTGAGGTTCAGGATATAAGGGCTGGAGAACTCCGAAAGTTCGGGCCCGTTCAGGCGCACGTCCCCGATCTCGGACATTATGCCGGAAAGCAGCGCCTCCTTCAATGCCGTCACATGGCGGTAACGCTCCTCCAACCGCGCCGAGGCCATCTCAGCCGCGACGGCGAAGGCCGCGATCCCAGGGACGTTTTCAGTCCCGGATCGGAGGCCGCCCTCCTGCCCCCCGCCGAATATAAGAGGCGGCAGACGGACGCCGTCCCGTAGGAACAGCGCGCCCACGCCCCTGGGGCCGTGCAGCTTGTGCGCGCTCAGAGAGACCATGTCGGCGCCTGGCGGCGGCGGAAGTTTGCAGAATGACTGCACCGCGTCCACGTGGAACAGTATGCTTTTGCCGGTTTTGTTTTCAAAGGCGCGTTTTACGGCTATCAACTCAGGCAGGGGCTGTATGGCGCCAGTCTCGTTGTTGACGTGCATACAAGACACGAGTATCACGTCCTCGCCTAGGCAATCGGCCAAGGAATCCGGCAGAACCCGTCCGGAGGGATCCGCCTCCATGAAGGACACGCGGAACCCCTCGTTTTCCAGGTACTTGCACGTCTCTAAGACGGCAGGGTGCTCCATGGCGCTGATTATGATTCTGTCGCCCTGGCGCCGCTTGGCTCTGGCGCCGCAGATGAGGGCCATGTTGTCCGATTCCGTACCTCCCGAAGTGAAAACAACGCGCCCTTCCCCGCGCGCGCCAAAAACCGCGGCCAGGGATTCCCTGGCCGTTTTCACGCGCTTCTCAGCCGCGAGCCCGCCGTCGTGCAACGCCGAGGGGTTCGCGTAATCCTCTTCCATGACGGAGGCCATGGTTTCGATGGTTTTCTTGTAGGGCGGCGTGGTCGCGCTGTTGTCTAAATAAACCACGCCCGCCGCCCTTTTCCGGCCTGCTCGGCCAACAGTCGCGCGCCCATGGCACACGGCCTCCTTCCACAACTTCGGGAAACAGCCGCCGCAACCGGCCGTCCGGCGGCCCGACCGACCGCTACCTGGCGTAATCTATCGCCCTGGTCTCCCTTATCACGTTCACCTTGATCTGGCCCGGGTACTCCAGCTCGCTCTCGATCTTCTGGCTGATCTCCCTGGCCAGGAAGGCTATCTCGTCGTCGCTGATCTCATCAGGCTTGGCTATGATGCGTATCTCCCTGCCGGCCTGTATGGCGTAGGAATGCTCCACGCCCCTGGTGGTGTTGGCGATCTCCTCCAGCTTCTGCAGGCGCTTGATGTAGGTCTCCAGCGTCTCCCGCCTGGCGCCGGGCCTGGCCGCCGACAAGGCGTCCGCCGCGGCGATAAGCACGGCCTCCAGGCTCTTGGGCTCATAGTCCCCGTGGTGGGCGGCCATGCCGTTGATGATGGTGTCGGACTCCTTGTACTTCCGCAACACGTCGATGCCTATGTCCACATGGGTGCCCTCCACCTCGTGGTCAAGCGCCTTGCCAATGTCGTGCAACAGCCCGGCCCGCTTGGCTATCTTCGCGTCCAGCCCCAGCTCGCCCGCCATGAGGCCCGCCAGGTTCGCCACCTCGATGGAGTGGTTCAGCACGTTCTGCCCGTAGCTGGTTCTGTACTTCAGCCGCCCGAGCAGCCTTATCAGCTCCGGGTGGAGGTTATGCACGCCCACCGCGAATGTGGCGCGCTCCCCTTCGTCCTTGATGATGTTCGCCACTTCTTTCTCGGCCTTCTCCACCATCTCCTCTATGCGGGCGGGGTGGATGCGCCCGTCTATGATGAGCTTCTCCAGAGAAATCCTGGCAATCTCCCGCTTCACGGGGTCGAACCCCGACAATATGACCGCCTCAGGCGTGTCGTCTATTATCAAGTCCACGCCGGTGAGCGTCTCGATGGCCCTGATATTGCGGCCCTCCCTGCCGATGATGCGCCCCTTCATCTCGTCGTTGGGCAACGGCACCACTGAGACCGTGCTTTCCACCACATGGTCGGCCGCGCAACGCTGTATGGCGCCGGTGATGATCTCCTTGGCCTTCTTGTCGCTCTCTTCCTTGGTCTTGGCCTCAATGTCCTTTATGAGGATAGAGGCTTCGACCCTGATTTCCCTCTCAAGGTTCGCGAGCAGAAGCTGCTTGGCCTCCTCGGCCGTGTAGCCGGATATCCTCTCCAGCTCCGCGATCTGCTTGCCCACCAGGTCGTCCAGATCCTTCTCCCTGGCCGTGAGGCCCTGCTCCCGTTTCTGGAAATTCTCTTCCTTGCGCTCAAGGTTCTCAGTCTTTTTGTCGATGGACTCTTCCTTCTGTATTATCCTTTTTTCAGACCGCTGCAGCTCGGCCCTGCGCTCGCGGATCTCCTTGTCCGCCTCCGTCCTTAGCCTGTGCGCCTCCTCCTTGGCCTCGGCGACCAGCTCCCGCTTCATGGCCTCAGACCTGTTCTCAGCGTCAAGAACCAAATTCTTCGCGTGTTGCTCCGCGCTCCCTATGGCCTTCTCGGCCGTGGACCTTCTGACAGCATACCCGACCAACAGCCCGAGAGCCAGCATGACGACCCCAACGCTGATGGGAATAATAATTCCTAAAATATTTATATATCTCACCTCCTCGCCAAACACAGCAAACAGCCCTGGCGCCCATTTCCAAACGGGGAAGAGCCAAACGCCATGGCACGGACAAAACGCACATCACGCACATCGGCAAATGTTATATTACAGCAATTATAAAATCCTTCAATCGCGCTGGATTATGGGTTGCGATAAAATAACATTGATAAAGCCACACTGCATATATTATAATGTTTTTGTCAAAGAAATGTCAAGCTGTTACTAGAGTGTGCCAAAAATGGGGAGCCGCAACAATTGAAATACATCATGAGCGTGTTGAGGAGCATGGACAAGACGCTGGTGGCCTTGCCGGCGTTCTTCGCCTGCGTCAGCCTGGCCGTCATCATCAGCATAACCTACAACGGGGGCAGTTACCTGACGCGCAGCGCCGCCGTCCAGGGGGCCGCTTTCATAATAGGATACATAGCCATATTCGCCATAACGATGGTTGACTACAAGTCCTTCTGCAAATACGAGGCAGTCATTTACGTGCTGTCGATAGGGCTGCAATTGCTCGTGTACACGCCGCTGGGCACGGACATGGGCACGGGCTCCAGAGCCTGGCTGAATTTGGGGCCGTTGACGATGCAGCCTTCGGAGTTCGTGAAGGTGTCCTTCGTCGTCATCTTCGCCACCTTCCTGTCCCGAAACCGCAAAAACCTCGCCTCTATCAAAGGCGTCCTCATGTCCCTGGCCTACTCCGCGCCCTTCCTGGCGCTGATAATGAAGGAGGACTTCGGCTCGGGCCTGGTGCTGGCCGTGATGTGCGTGGGCATGGTGTTCTACGCGGGCATTGACAGGAAGCTCTTCGCCCGCTTCGCCATCGCTGGCGCTTTGGCCGTGCCCATACTCTACGGCTTCATGAAGGATTATCAAAAGCAGAGGATTGACGGGTTCCTGCACCCGGACAACCTGAGCATAAGCGCCACGTACCACGTCTACCAGGCGAAGGTGGCCATCGGCTCGGGCGGTTTCTTTGGCAAGGGGCTGTTCTCAGGCACCCAGAAGGAGCTGAATTTCCTGCCCGTCCAGCAGTCCGACTTCATATTCGCGGTGACGGCGGAGGAACTGGGCTTTATCGGGGCCGGGGCCGTCATATTCCTGTACCTGGTGTTCATGCTGCGCATGGGGCGCGGGATAAGCAGGGCGAAGGACATGTACGGGGCCTTGATAGTGGTGGGGATGCTCACCATGTTCGCCTTCCAGGTGTTCGAGAACATAGGCATGAACATGGGGCTCATGCCTGTGACGGGCATACCGTTGCCCCTGATAAGCGCGGGCGGCACGGCGGTGGTGGCGCACATGTCGGCCATCGGCTTCGTCCTGAACGTGGGGATTCGGAACAAGACGTTCATATTCTCCAACAACCCGTTCTGAGGCGCGGCCCCGTTCCCCCTGGCGGCCATCGGCAAGCCCCCGCGTTGAGCTTGCATTTAAGAATCTGTAATGGAAAAAGAGGTCTGAAGAATGAACGAGAACCAGAACGTGTTTATAGTCAGGTGCGGCGAGGTGGCCTTGAAAGGGCTGAACAAGCCATATTTTGAGCGGATGCTGGTGGAGCGCGCCCGCAAGCTGCTGCGGATTTTCGACAACGTGCAAGTGACGCGGAGGGAGGGGCTGATATTCGTCTACGCGGACGCCAAGCATCCCCCCGAGGCGATAACGCGTGAAATATCCAAGGTCTTTGGCGTCGCCTCCATAAGCCCGGCCGTGGAGACGGAATCCGACCTGGACGTGATAGGGGCGGCGGCGGCGGAATACATGAGAGGCAGGATGGAGCGCGACGGCGTGAAGACTTTCAAGGTGGAGGCGAAGCGGGCGGACAAGAGCTTCCCCGTCCAGTCCCCGGACATAGCCCGCATAATAGGGGCGGAGGTCCTCAAGGCCCGCGAGGGGCTGAAGGTGGACGTGCATGAGCCTGACTGCCTGCTGTTCGTGGACTTGCGCAAGGACAAGACGTACATCTACGACCAGAAGATAGCAGGCTTCGGGGGTTTGCCGCTGGGCACCAACGGCAGGGGGCTGGTCTTGCTGTCGGGGGGCATCGACAGCCCCGTGGCCGCCTTCATGATGGCCAAGCGCGGCATGAGGGTGGACGCGCTGCACTTCCACTCATACCCCTACACCAGCAACAGGGCCAGGGACAAGGTGGAGGAGCTGGCGCGGCTGCTGGCGGCTTATTGCGGGCGCTTCGAGCTGCACGTGATAAATCTGCTGCCCATACAGGAGCAATTGGCGGAACGTTGCCCCGAGGACGAGATGACCATCCTGGTCAGGCGCTTCATGATGAGGATAGGGGAGCGGGTGGCCGAAAAAATCGGCTGCGGCATGCTCATCACGGGGGAGAGCCTGGGGCAGGTGGCCAGCCAGACCGCGGAGTCCCTGACAGTGACCGACGCGGCGACAAAGATGCCCGTCATGAGGCCCCTCATCGGCCTGGACAAGGTGGACATAATGGACAAAGCGAGGGAGATAGGCACCTACGAGACGTCCATACTGCCCTACGAGGACTGTTGCACGGTTTTCCTGCCAAAACGCCCGGTGACGAAGCCCAAGCTGGCGCGCATACTGGAGTCGGAAAGCAAGGTGGACGCGGAACGCCTGATCGACGAGGCCGTGGCGTCGGCGGAGACCGTGATTATACGCCCCGGCCCCCGGGGGTGACGCTACATTCTGCCGTAAAACGTCCGATATATCGCGTATATCCATATATCACGAATGATGAGGGGGTGCGGTATGGCGCGGACGGATTATTTTATGGATAGCTTCGAGGAAGAAGGCTATCCTCTGCTTAAGCGGGACATGGCAGATGGAGAGGCGGCGGCCCGCGCCTTCGGGACGACGGCTCTTACGGAGGGAATGCCCGAAGCTGAAGCGCTTGAATCGGAAGCGGGGAAGGAACAGGCAGCTTCCGCCTCGGTGTTTTCCGAGGCGGAAAAAAGGCAGGCCATGAGAAGGCTTATCGTTTTCTGCCTGCTTATAGCGTCGGGCTTGTTGGGGCTGTACTACGTGAGCGTTTACGACGGGACGCGCTACGACAGCCATGGCAACGCCCTGCCGCCTGCGGAGGTGAGCGACGCCGCGGCAACGGCGGTGAGCTACGCCGCCAACAGCGCCACTAACTTCAACGGCAAGTGGGGAGAGTGGCACAAGGAGATGATAGCGTCAGGCATGGGAGAGGGCTTTCAAGACTATGCCAAGAACATATCTTTTCTTAGAGAATTGATCCGGCAAAGCAGGGCGCTCAACGTGTTCGTGATTTATAGGGACGGGAACGGCTCATCGGACGTAAGCGTCTGCATAGACGAGGCCCGCGCGGCGCCCGATATAGCGGGCGTGGCGGCGGTGGAGGCCGCTTGGGGCGGCAAGGCTGCCGCGGAGCCTAATCCTTGGGATTATTCGCATGACAAGCCGGTCTGGACGGCATACGCCCCCATATACGATAAAGAAGGAGCGGTCGTGGCCGTGTTGGGCGTTGACTACCCCGTGCCCATCATACGTTCCTACCCCGAATGGAACAAAAGCAGCAGGCGCTGGAACGGATTTCGCGCAATCATGGAGTAAAGAGGACTGCCGCGTGAGAAAAGGCGTGTCGCTCATTTCCGTAAAAGACGTTGAAGAGCCGTTGGCGCAGCTCGACGCGGTTCGCCATGCCCTGCGGGTCTTAGTCCCTCCCGCGCGCCTATGCCTTCCATGGCCGTGACGACGGTTATGGCGCTGTCCGCCGCGTTCTCCTTCGCCTTGGGGCAAGATGCCTTTTTTGTATAATATTCCTCAAGACCATATCGCGAACAAAGGTTCTGGAGCTTTAGCTCGACGCGAACGTCTTTCTATTCACGAAGCTCCTTGAAATAAAACAGCGCGGGCGAGGTGTTCGCTAGCGAAAAGATAGCAGCAGTTTACATTATTCGTTGCGTGGGGCAAAACCGTCAACGCGACCGCGCAATTGTCAGAATATTTTGGCTTTGCTCGCCACGAAAACGCCCTAAATGTGCGGGAACAAGCCGCCAGAAGGCTTTGGGGCGCCGTCATCGTCCACGTGGCTTGGGACACGTCGGGACATGTGAAGATATCGCGGAAAATTGCGCAGATTATCATCAAAACGGTTGATTTATCGGGAAAAATGTTGTATAGTATAATACGGAAATTTTACTGACAGTCGGAATATCATTTGATGGATGATTTGTCAGGTAAAAAAGAAAATGGAACAATATAACAGGGGGGCGAATTAATGAATTTTCAACTCACAAAAGAACAGGAATTTGTAAGGAAGATGGTCAGAGCCTTTGCCACGCAGGAGGTGGAACCCATCGCGGCGGAGATTGACAAGGAACACAGGTTCCCTGTCGAGAACGTCGAGAAGATGGCGCGCTACGGCTTGATGGGCGTGCCTTTCCCGGTGGACGTCGGCGGTTCCGGCGGCGATTACATCTCCTACGCCATAACCGTGGAAGAGTTGTCGCGGGTATGCGCTTCGACAGGGGTCATCTGCTCCGCCCACACGTCCCTATGCGTGTGGCCCATTTACGCTTGGGGCAACGAGGAGCAGATAAAGCGTTACGTGCCGGATTTGGCCAAGGGCAAGAAATTGGGGGCTTTCGGCCTCACGGAGCCTAACGCCGGGACTGACGCGGGCGGCCAGCAGACCAGGGCCGAAGACAAGGGGGATCACTGGCTCCTGAACGGCGCCAAGGTGTTCATCACCAACGGCGGCTACGCGGACGTGTTCGTGGTCATGGCCATGACGGACAAGTCCAAGGGCACCAGGGGCGGCATCAGCGCCTTCATCGTGGAAAAGGGCTTCGAGGGCTTCTCCATAGGCAAGACGGAGGAGAAGATGGGCATTTGCGCCTCGTCCACCACGGAGCTGATTTTCCAGGACTGCAAGGTGCCCAAAGAGAACCTTCTGGGCAACGTGGGCGACGGCTTCAAGGTGGCCATGTCCACCCTGGACGGCGGGCGTATCGGCATCGCTTCCCAGGCGCTGGGCATAGCGCAGGGCGCTTTCGACGTGACCGTGGACTACATGAAGTCCAGGAAGCAGTTCGGCAAGAAGCTGTCCCAGATGGAGAGCCTGCAGTTCATGATGGCCGAGATGAAAACGCGGATTGACGCGGCCAGGCTGCTCATATACAGAGCCGCCGACATGAAGCAGAAGAAGTTGCCTTACGGGCCGGCCGCGGCCATGGCCAAGCTTTACGCGGCGGAGACGGCCATGTACGTGACCACCAAGGCCGTGCAGCTCCACGGCGGGTACGGCTACACCAAGGACTACCCGGTGGAGAGGATGATGAGGGACGCTAAGATAACGGAAATCTACGAGGGGACTTCAGAAGTCCAGAAGCTGGTGATTTCCGCTGACATATTCAAGAAATAACGCGGTTGTGAGTACTAATGTGCATAGGAGGAAAAGATGGCATTTGAAATAATTGTCTGCGCGAAGCAGGTGCCGGACACTAATGAGATTAAGATTGACCCGGTGAAGAAAACTCTTATAAGGGAAGGCGTGCCGAGCATACTGAACCACGACGACGCGAACGCCCTGGAAGAGGCGCTCAAGCTGAAGGATCAGTATGACGACGTGCATGTCACGGTTATAACCATGGGGCCGCCCCAGGCGAAGGACATGCTGATAGAGTGCCTGGCCATGGGCGCGGACGAGGGCGTATTGCTGTCGGACAGGGCTCTGGGCGGCTCAGACACTTGGGCGACGTCCAACGCCATAGCGGCGGCCATCGAGCGGAGAGGCAAGTACGACCTGATATTCGCCGGGAGGCAGGCTATCGACGGGGACACGGCGCAGGTCGGGCCGCAGATCGCGGAGAAGCTGGGCATCCCCCAGGTGACTTACGTGACGGAGTTCAAAATCGCCGACGACAGGAAGCATATAACCGTGAAAAGGGCGATGGAGGACGGCTACGAGCTGATTGACATACAGGCCCCGTGCATGCTCACGGCCATCAAGGAGCTGAACACTCCCAGATACATGAGCATCCAGGGAATTTTTGACGCCTTCAAGAAGGACATACCCACTTGGGGCGCGAAAGAGCTGGGCGTGGACGTGAACAGGGAAGTGGGCCTGGAGGCGTCCCCGACCAACGTGTTCAAGTCCTTCACGCCGGTGCCCAAGGGCCAGGGCGTGAGGCTGGAAGGGGATTCGGAGAAGGAACTGGCCGAGAAGCTTATCGTAAATCTGAAGTCGAAGCATGTGATATAGAGGTGGGGAGATGGCAATTCAAGTAATAAAAGAAAAGTGCGTGGGATGTAAGTTGTGTCTGAAGGCTTGCCCTTTCGACGCTATTGACATGGAAGGCAAGCTGGCCGTCATAAACGAGAAATGCACGGCCTGCAACCAGTGCATAGCCGTCTGCAAGTTCGACGCTATCGTCAAGACCGCCGAGGAAGTGACGGAGAAGATCGACCTGGCGGCGTACAAGGACGTGTGGGTGTACGCCGAGCAGCGGGACGGCAAGCTGATGGGCGTGGCTCTGGAGCTTATCGGCGAAGGCAGGAGGCTGGCTAGGGAGATCAGCGACTCCACGAAGGTCTACGCCGTGCTGGTGGGCGACGGCATAGGGCATCTGGCCCAGGAGTGCTTCGAGTTCGGCGCGGACGGCGCCATTCTCATCGAGGACGGCTTGCTTAAGAATTACACAACGGATGGGCACACCAAGGCGCTTTATGACGTGATAAAGGCCAAGAAACCTGACGTGGTGCTGTTCGGCGCCACGCATATCGGGCGCGACCTGGCTCCCAGGGTGGCGGCGCGGCTCAGCACGGGGCTGACCGCCGACTGCACCAGGCTGGACATACGCCTGAGCAGCTACATCGATTACGCCAAGAAGAACACCACGCTGGACGTGACAGGGCTGGACCCGAATTCCGACGACAGGGGGCTGAAGCAGACGAGGCCGGCCTTCGGCGGTAATTTGATGGCCACCATCATCTGCCCCAGAACCAGGCCGCAGATGGCCACGGTCAGGCCGGGCGTCATGAGCAAGCGGGAGCGGGTTCCGGGCGCCACGGGTGAGACGGTGGTCGTGAAGCCGCAGATAGCGGACAGCGACATAAGGACGAAGATCATCGACATAGTGAAGTCCGTGAAGGAGATAGTCTCGCTGACGGACGCCGACATCATATGCTCCGGCGGGCGCGGGCTGGGCGACCCTTCGGGCTTTGACCTGATACGCGAGTTCGCGAAGAAGGTAGGGGGCGTGGTAGGCTCCTCCAGGGCCGCCGTGGACGCGGGCTGGATAGACCATTCCCATCAGGTGGGCCAGACGGGCACCACGGTGAAGCCCAAGATTTACTTCGCCTGCGGCATTTCAGGCGCCATACAGCATCTGGCGGGCATGCAGACGTCGGAGATCATCGTGGCTATCAACACGGACGCGAGCGCGCCTATTTTCGAGGTGGCGGATTACGGGATCGTGGGGGATTTGTACAAGGTGATACCTCAGATCATCAATGAGTGGGATAACGCGGAGGCTTTGTTTGAGGCTTCGGTGAAGAAGGGGATCGCGTAAGCAAGCGCGCGCGATCTTGTCTGGGAAACGACCGCCTGCGACGGTCGTTTCCCATTTTTGTATGATATTGATGACGCCGGAAGCGTCGCGGTATAGCCCCGCGGCAAGCGCCGGAGGTCGAGAGGGGTCACTTTTCGGCGAGCAGCTTTTCCAGACTGACCCGTTTCACGCACAAGCACAAAAGCTCCATCGCTTTGCCCAGTTCTTCCGTAGACGGATAAGTAGGCGCTATGCGTATGTTCGTGTCTCTTGGGTCTCGTCCGTATGGGTAGGTGGCGCCTGCCCCGGTGAGCGTCGCCCCTGCCTCCTTTGCCATAGCGACCACGGCTTTGGCGCAACCTTCTAAGGTGTCTATGGCTATAAAATAGCCGCCCTTGGGTTTGATATACGAGACCAGCCCTGTGCCGCCCAGTTCCCGCTCCAAAATATCGAGAACTATCTCGAATTTTGGCCTCAGCAACGCCCCCAGCATCCGCATGCGCGTCCGTATTCCTTCAGCGTTCTTCAGATAATGCGCCATTCGCAGCTGATCCAGCTTGTCAGGCCCTATGGTCTGAATCGACATATGCCGCAGCTGTTCAGCCACGTTGGCAGGGCTGGCGGCCATCATGCCCGTGCCGCCGCCGGGCAGGGTGACTTTGGAAGTGGAGAAGAAGTAGTAAATCCTGTCCCAATTGCCTACGGCCTTGGCGTATTCGAAGATGTCCGCTATCTCATGTTCCTCGAATATGTGGTGGACGCCGTAGGCGTTGTCCCAGAATATTCTGAAATCATCAGCAGCGACGGGCATTTGAGCCAGCCGTCGCACCGTCTCATCGCTGTAAACCACCCCTTGGGGGTTTGAGTACAGCGGCACGCACCAAATGCCTTTGACCGACGCGTCGTTCCGCGCCAACGTTTCCACGACATCCATATCAGGGCCATCCGCCGTCATGGGCACGGTTATCATCTCTGTGCCGAATGCCTGGGAGATGGCGAAATGCCTGTCGTAGCCAGGACTTGGGCAGAGGAATTTAACATTCGGCAAATCCTTCCATGGCTTGGAACCCAAAGAGCCGAAGCAGTAAAGACGCATATACGCGTTGTACATCAACTCCAAACTGGCGTTGTTCCCGGCTATTATCAAATCCTCCGGTATGCCCAGCAAATCTCCGAACACTCTGCGGCATTCGGCTACGCCGTTCAAAACGCCGTAGTTGCGAGCGTCGGTTCCGTCTTCCGCAGTCCACGTGGGAGGCGCGTCTATGAGGCCGACGCTTAAGTCCAGCAGGTCAGGCGAGGGCTTGCCCCTCGACATGTCGAGCTTCAGTCCCAGCCCTTTGAATTCTTCATATTTTTTGTCATAGGCCGATTTCATCTCGAGCAATTCAGATTTTGTTAAATTTTTCCATTCGCTCATCTCGTCCACCTTTAAACAAACTTACGTTACTATCGTCATTGTGAGCAACGCGTTTCGTCGATTGCCCGCAATTGCCGCCAATAAAAAGGAATCTACACCATTATATAGAAAAAAAAGCATGAGCGCAATAGGTAATTTGGCACAGTCTAAACGCTTGCCCTTGTTACGGGGGAAGTTATCTGTTAAAATGATCTCGTGCCGTAAAATTTGGCCAAACGTCAACGGAGGCGGAGCATGTACGGAAGCGTGGACGTCGCGAAAGCGGCGATACGGCTGGCCATAACGGGCAGCCGCCAGTCCGAGGAGCAGATGGTCAAGGCTCTCGCGGACAGTGATATTCGTGCCGCCGCAGTGGATTTCGGCGGCGACGTGGTCAACTCCATCCATGTCATCATAGAACGGGCTATCGTCGCGTCCAGGAAAAACGGGCTGACGCGGGAGAACCATGTGCAGGACGGCGCCATCGCGGGCGCCGCGCGGGAGGCCATCCTGCAGGTGCTGCAGAAAGCCACGGGGCTGAACGGAGGGGGAAAGGTCGCCATATGCCGCCACAAGGAGCATATAAGCGTCTGCATCTTCATGAGCATAGGGCTTCTGCACCTGAACGAGGTGGTCATAGGCTTGGGCCATAGGTCTCTCCCGGCGGAATAACCCGTCTGTGGAAGAGGTTTTCTCATATACATATTTACATATTATTTATATTATGGTAAAATATGTATATGAGAAGGCCGTTTTGCTTTGCGTTCCTGTTTTACATAGCCGGAATTATAACCGCATACGTGTTCAAACCGCCCCAAGCCGTCTATCTGGTCATGGCGGCGGGCGCCGCGGGCCACGTCGCCTACGTCGTCCGCTCTTGGCGCCGCTGGGGGGTGATCCATGGCGTGGCCTGCCGTTCGGCGGGCGTGTTCCTCGCGCTCTTCGCGTTGGGTGGCTGCTGTTGCGCTCTGAGCTTGGGAGCCGTCGACCCCTTGGAGGCTATGGCGGGCGAGACCGTGGAAATCGCCTGCGAAGTCCTGTCCATGGAGTCAAAGCGCCTGGAGCCGCTCTACCCTTCAGCCGACGGCGAGGGCGGCGCCTCCAACTACCATAAGCTTATAGTGGCCGTTAAGAGCGTGGGCGGCGACGCGTCGCTGGGCGGCAATAAGGCGTTGTTGCGCGTCATGGGGGTGGGGCCGGATCCGAGAGCATTGATAGGGGCTTCCATAATAGCGGAGGGCGAGGCGTCGCTGCCGGATTCGCGGCGGAACCCTAAATGCTTCGATTACCGCGCCTATCTCAAAACCGTCGGCGTCCGCGCCATAGTGACCTGCGACAGCGAAGCCGTCCGGTTGGCGGATACGGGCCCTTATTCCCCCTGGGGGGCCTTCCTAAATTGCCTTGCCGGCTTGAAGCTGTCTTTCCTGGAGCGGCTTGAGGGAGTCATGGGCCAGGACGGCGCGGCTTTGGCGGCGGGCATGTTGTTCGGAGACAAGGCTTCCATTGACGAGGATGTCTACGAGGCGTTCCAAAAGAACGGCACAGCGCATATACTCAGCGTGAGCGGCCTCCACGTGGCCATGGTCTATGCCTGCATAATCGGCCTCATGGGCGGAGGCAAGGGCCCCGCGCAGGCGGCCGCGGCGGCGGTCCTGTTGTTTTTTTACGCCGCCATGGCGGGCTTCACGCCTTCCGTGCTGAGGGCGTCGGCGATGATATTGACCCACATAGCGGCCATGCTCCTGCGACGGCGCTACGATCTGCTGACGGGGGCGTGCGCCGCCGCAGGAGCCATATTGGCGCCCAACCCGCTACAGCTCTTCAATACCGGCTTCCAGCTGTCATTCCTCGCGATATTCACCATGGCGTTCGCCATACCTTTTCTCGACAGATACCTGGCGCCTTCAGGGGAGAGGCGGGCGCGGGCCAATGCCCTGGCCCGCCGACGGGCGGATGACGACGCGAGGGAGAGACGTAGGCGCTTGGCATGGGGGATAGAGCCTAGGGAGATATGCCGCAAAGCGCTCAGGGGCTTCCTGCCCGTGGCTGTCATACAGCTGGGCATGGCCCCCTACACCGCTTACGCGTTCAATTATTTCTCCCCTGCGGCTCTTTTGCTGAACGTGCCTGTCATACTCTTGGCGGGGCTTATCATACCGCTGTGCGCGGCCCTTATGCCGCTCACGCTTCTCTGCGCCTGGACTTCAGGCGGGTTGGCGTATTTTTGCTCTGTGCTTTTCGGCGCGGGCGCGTCTGCGGCGGAAATGCTGATATCTTTCATGCGTTTTATCAATGAGCGCGGCAACGCGCTGCCTTTCGGGAGTTTCCTGGCGGCAAGCCCCCACGAGTGGGTTTTGGCGCTGTATTATGGCCTGTTTTTCACGCTGGCCTCCGAATCCTTCAGGGTGCTGTGGCAACGCAAACTGAAAAAAGCCATGGCGGCTGCGGCCGCTGGCCTGGCGCTCGTCGTGTTTTTGGCGTCCTCCGCGCCCGGGGCGGGCTGGGACGACAGCTCGCTGGTTTTCGTGGACGTGGGGCAGGGGGATTGCCTCCACATAAGGACGCCGAACGGAAAGAACCTGCTCATCGACAGCGGCGGCGGCGCGAACCGCGACGTGGGGAGGAAAACCCTGTTGCCGTATCTGCTAAAAAACGGCGCGCGCAAGATCGACTTCGCCCTGGTCACTCATCTGCACTCGGATCATTACAAGGGACTCACGGAGCTGGCCGCCGTTTATCCCGTCGATAAAATCGGCGTGTACGAGGCCAATGCCCTGCGCGAGGGCGACATATGCCGGGAGACCGGCGCGCAGGCGGAAAATATAGAGTATCTTTACGCGGGGCAGATGATATATGCGGACGATGACGTCTATATCGAGGCGCTGCACCCTGAGAGGGAAAGCATGGATGTTTACGAGGGCTTGATGGACGAGGCTGCGGACGAGAACAAATCCAGCCTTGTCCTGAAGTTGACGTACAAGGGGACGACCGTGCTGATGACGGGGGACATGGGCTTCGACGGGGAGGAACGCTTGCTGGAGAAATACGGCGGCGGAGCGAAGCTGGAGTGCGACGTGCTGAAGGTGGGGCACCACGGCAGCAGATATTCCACGAGCGACGGTTTTTTGGCGGCGGTCGCGCCCAAAATGGCCGTGATCCAAGTAGGGAAGAACAACTACGGCCACCCCAGCCCGGACGTGCTGGAAAAGCTGGAGAACGCGGGAGTCAAGACGTTTCGCAATGATTTGTCGGGCGCGGTGCGCCTGCGGGTGGGGGGACATGGCATTATGATAAGAGAAACGGCGCTTGACGGATATCGCGACGCCTGACCATGAAGGCTTCGTTGTTGGGAGCGACGCGTCGCTTTGGTTTTGGCGATATGCAGGCGCCCATAATCCAAAAGAATGCATACCATAAGCAAAAGAATGCCCGTTGCCGACAGGAAATAAAAAAGATAAACTTATGTTACAGAATTGTAATATTACTCTTTGAAAAGGAACGTCAGGACATGTTGTTTTACGGGGGCATCTTAAAAATCCTCGTCGGGCGAGCCATACCCTGCGGATACTCAGAAGCCCCAAGATGAAAGGAGAGCGCGGAATGAAAGCAAGGAAAAAATTTAAAAAATTGTCAGTAACGCTCATAGCCGTGCTGCTTGCGACGCAATTCCCCATGGCGCAGGCGGCGGCGAGCGAGACGCAGGCCACGGCGTTTTTCAGCTCGTTCGAGCAAAACGACGCGACGCCGCTCAGACATGCCACGGTCAGTCATGACGGGACGGAGGGCGTCTCCGTGGGCGCCACTGTAGGCCCCGGGCGGATTCCCGGAGACATTATGAAACTGGTGGTGAAAGTTGAAGGCAGCGTGGGCAGCCCCGGTTCGGGCGAAACCTTTGACAAGCTGGCCGACAACACGGCTTCGACCAAATGGTGCGATACGGGCCTCAATTGGTCAGCGGAGGTAAGCGTCATTTACACGTTGAGCCGTCCTATCGCCGCCACCACCTATCTGTTGTGCACGGCTAACGATCATAGCTCTTATTCGAGCAGGATGTTAAAAGACTGGCAAGTTCAAGGTTCCAATGATAAATCCAACTGGACGACGCTTGACGCCCGCGTGGGAGAGACGTTTAGCGGCAATTACACGGACAAGGTATACGCGTTCACTAACACCACGCCGTATCTGTACTATAAACTGCTCATAGATCAAATCAACGGCGGACGCGCGGGGACGATGCAGGTGGCCGATTGGTCCTTGGGCGTCGGTAGCGGCCCGCAACTGGAACCTCCGGGCGAAGAGCTGCCGGCATATATGTATTCGGCGTCATACTCGCCCTCCGTGCGTTGGAACAGCAAGTCGTCGTCCGGGTTTACGGGCGTCGCCGCCTTAGCTGTTGCCGGCAAGCATGTGAAAAACGGTTCAGTCAACGCCAAAAACAAAATATACCAATTCGCGGAAGGTTCCGAGATCCTGGTCACTCCAACCAGCCAGCTCTCTTATCTAGTGGCGCCGTCGTTCACCGTTGTCAGCAACGCGGTAAATCCGGAATACCCCAACTATCCCTCGCAGCACGTCTCTATAGACTTGCATTTCACCGACGGCACGTACCTGAGTGAAATGGATGTTTACGACTCCCACGGCGTGAAGCTGGATCCTCAGTCGCAGTTTGAAGGGCGCTGTCTTTGGGAAGGGCAGTGGAACAAAGTCAGCGCGCGGCTGGATGCGGCGGCAGGCAAGAAGATAGATCAGATCTTGGCGTATTACTCTAATTCTGACGGCTCGTTAGGCACGTCATTTGAGGCGTTTTTCGATGACATACGCATTGCGGGGAAGCGTTCGGACGATCCCTCGGCGGTGGATTTCAGCGGGGCGTTTGACGCGTCGGGACAGATAGTCCATCCTTCCGTGCTTACCGAGACGCGTAGAGGGACTAATTCCACGACCTCATTTTCCAGAGGTTTGCTTCCCGTCAACACGAATTACCCGTTCGGGTTTAATTTTTGGGGTCCCCAGACTAACGCGAACGGTAGCGACATCTATTCATATTTGACGCATAACAATTCTGAAAACAAGTCTGTCATGCGTAGCTTTGCGGCTAATCATGAACCTAGCTACTGGATAGGCGACAGAGGGAACTTTGAATTTATGCCCATACTGGGAACCGCGTTGAACAGCACGAGCATGTCCTTCGGGAGCAGGGGTTACACCTTCTCTCATGACAATGAAGAGGCTAGAGCATATTACTACTCGGTTGATATGGACAACGGGCTAAAGACGGAAATAGCTCCCACGGATCACGCCGCCCACGTGAGGATAACGTACCCCGACGGTCAGACGGCGAATCTGCTTTTCGACACGAGGGGCAGCTCATCGCAGGCGTACCTTACGAGTTTGAACGACCAACAGCTTTCGGCTTCCGAAGTATATTTCTACACGAACCACACGTCTAACGGGAGCCGCCGCATGTACGTGTACGCGAAGTTTGACGTTGACGCCGACGCGAAAAGCGCCATCTCCGGCATGCGTGCCTTGTCGTCCTACGTGCGCTTTCCACAAGGGACTGATACGGTGAACATGAAGATAGGCACGTCATACATAAGCTTTGAGCAGGCCAAAAAAAATGTAGATCTGGAAATAGGCGCCAACACATTTGAGCAGACCAGAGACGCCGCCCAAAGAGCCTGGGATGACATATTGGGCACTGTAATGGTTAAAGATTTCGCGCCGGGATGGAACGGTGATGTTGACACGTTGCCCTTAAAGACGCTGGACGAGTTGGTAACCATGTACTCCAACTTATACAGGACTTACAGTTGGCCGAACGCTCTGCATGAGAACGTGGGCACAAACGAGTTGCCTGTATGGAAATATGCCAGCCAATACCAAGGCAGCACTAATGAGCCGACGGTTTTGGACGGCTACATGTATATCAACAACGGATTTTGGGACACGTACAAATCCACTTGGAGCGCATACGGGCTCTTAGTCCCGAAGCAAGACTCTAAAATGTTGACGGGATTGGTCAACCACTATATGGACAGCAGTTGGGTGCCGCGTTGGATAGCGCCTGCCGGCACCAACTCCATGGTAGGCACCAGCTCCGACATTATTTTCGGCACGTCCGCAGTCAGAGGTTTGGATTTTGATGTGCGTAGAGCATTTGAATCTGCGGTAAAAAGTTCGGCAGTGTACAATTCCAACCTGACCAACGGCGGGCGTTCAGGGTTGCAGACCAGCATATTCAACGGTTACACCTCAGGAACAGGGACGGGCTCGGACGCTTTGTCATGGGGTCTGGAGGGGTTCATAAACGATTTCGGCATTGCCCAGATGGCCATAGAACTGGGGTATCAGGATGAAGCGGCTTACTACAGCAGCAGAGCGACGAATTATGTTAATTATTGGAACCCTGATGAGGTGGCTGACGTGTTCTTAGGAGGCAAAATAGCCGGAGGGTGGATGCGCTCCAAAGGGGCGCCGAACGCCACTACCGGCGTGGCGAACTGGAGCCAGACTTCAGCGCAGTTCAGTCCTTACACGTGGCTGAACGGATATACGGAAACGAACGCTTTCAACATGGCTTTCACGCTGGTTGACGCCATGGGCATGAGCAATCTGTTGAAAGGCGCGGGAGGGATGGAACGCCGTCTGGACGATCTTTTCACCAAACCGCAAAATTACAACACGGGCGGATATGGGCTGATCCATGAGATCATCGAGGCGTCGGCAGTAAAACTGGGACAATATGGGCACAACAATCAGCCGTCCCATCAGAACGCGTACTACTACGACTTCACGAAGGCTCCATACAAGACGCAGGAATACGTTCGCGATATAATGGATCGCCTGTACGTAGGCTGGGAAATAGGCCAAGGCTACTGCGGCGACGAGGACAACGGCGAAATGTCCGCATGGTACGTGATGGGCGCGTTGGGCCTAAGCCCGACGTCTTTGGGGTGGGAGGAATATTATCTTACGGCCCCGTACTTCCCCCACGTCACGGTCACTAGGGACGACGGCAAAAAGATAGAGATCTACGCGCCCGGGGTTGACGCGCGGAATCGTTACGTCCAGAGCATGAAACTAAACGGGGAGGCATACGACAAGACATACATATCGCACAGCGATCTGACGGGCCAAGAGGTGACGACGTTGGAATATGTCATGGGCCCCGCCCCTGGCCCTTGGGGAAGTTCGGAGGGCTCCGCCCCCCATTCGCTCACGGCTAAGGGAGTGACGCCGCAACCTATGTCCGATTTGACGAAGGGCTATACTAACAGGGGAGCCGACGCCATAATTACCGATGTCGGCGTCAGCAACCCGGCCAATCTGTTTAACAACACGTCCGCGAACACGGCGACGGCGAGCCTGTCAGAGGGCGAGACTTACGTTGGCTATAAGTTTGCAGAGCCGAAGACAGTGCATATGTACACCATTACGGTAGGCTCAAACGCGGCCAGGAACCCCAAGAGCTGGGTTCTGGAAGCATCTGACGACGGTGAGGATTGGACGGCGTTGGACGAGAGGAACGACGTGATATTTGGCATGGACACTCGCTCTTTGGGCCCGGTAGGAACCGAGATCTCCAAGGAGGAGGCCGCCGCGGGCGCCGCCGCTTGGACGCTGTACACGAAACCTTTTGGATTGACGAACGATGACGCGTATGCTCAATATAGGATACGGATAACTTCCGCCGCAGGCGGTGACGTCGTGGAGATAGCCCAATTAGAATTTTTGGGGTTCGTCGACGAAGGGGCGGCCTATGTCTCGTTCAATGGCGGCTTGCCTGCCGACAGCATGTTGCCGTTAGACGGCTCGGGCGTCTTGCGGGCGTCGGTGAATCTGCCGCGCAGGCCTGTGGCGCCAGTGAAGCTCGCCATATCGTCACCTAATTCGGATGACGCCGTGGAGCTGGACTTCGACACGGACAGCTGGGACAAACCTGTCGAGATAAGCCTGGCGCCGAAGGCGGGCGAGCAGGTCGCTCTGCTTGACGTTACTACGGAAAGCGCCGACCCCAGTTACAACTCGGCGCAGGTAGTGACGGCAGGGAAGGCGGAAGTCGCGGCTTTCGCGGATAAAGCCGCAAAAACCATAAGTATAGAGGGCGCGGGCTTTACGCCGAATTCCAAAGTGATCATAAAGGGGGCGTACAATGAGGCGCCGGATGAGAACTTGGATTATTTTGGCGTTTTAAACGCTGACGGTGAAGGCAGGATTTCGGCTTCGTGGGCCGCTTCGGAGAGAACTCTGTGGCTAGGCGGGCACAATTATTACGTGGCGGCAAACGGCATCGTGAGCGGCGCACCGATTTATGCCACTAAGGCCAAAGTTCATAAGGCCATCAAGGAGTACATGAATCTGGGAGCCACCATGCAGCTGGAGTTCGAGATCGACGGGGTGAAGTATGAGTTTGTGAGCAGCAACCCCGGAGTGGCGTCGGTGGACGGCAACGGAACGGTTACAGGGAAAAGGTTCGGCAACTGCGTGATTGCGCTCAGGGCGACGGACGGCGGCAACGCTATGAGTTCGATGATGCTGACGGTCAATTAGCGTCATGCCGTCTCACAAACCCGGTAAAAGTTATCAAGCGGGCATGTGGCAAGGTAAGGTAAAAAACGGTTGTGTCGCAGGCTAAAATTATTGCTCCACCGGCGAATGCGCAATGTTTGGTCGGTGGAGCGACAACACCTCCCGTGGCATTCCTCGCGCAAGAGGGACGTCGCGGGAGGTGTTTTGACGAAAATGAGAGTCGATTTCACAGCACCTTAGACAAAAACTCCCGCAACCTCGGGTTCCCCGGGTTGTCGAAAAACTCCTTCGGCGGGGCCTCCTCCAGTATGCGGCCCTCATCCATGAACAGCACGCGGGTCGCCACCTCTTTGGCGAATCCCATCTCGTGGGTGACTATGACCATGGTCATCCCCTGCTCCGCCAAATCCTTCATCACGTCCAGCACCTCCCCCACCATCTCCGGGTCCAGCGCCGACGTGGGCTCGTCAAACAGCATGACCTTGGGGTTCATGGCCAAAGAGCGCACTATGGCTATGCGCTGCTTCTGCCCCCCCGAAAGCATGTTGGGATACTCGTCGGCCTTGTCCGAAAGCCCCACGCGCCGCAGCAAATCCCCGGCCCTCGCCCTCGCGTCCTCCTTGCTCATCAGCTTCAGCCTGACGGGGGCCAGGGTGATGTTCTCCGTCACCGTCAGATGGGGGAACAGATTGAAATGCTGGAACACCATGCCCATCCTCTGGCGCAGCAGGTTCACGTCGTACTTTGGGGCGGTGATCAGCTCGCCGTCGAACCGTATTTCCCCGCCGTCCGGCTTCTCCAACAGGTTCAGGCAACGCAAAAACGTGCTTTTCCCGGAGCCGGAAGGCCCGATCACCACTATCTTCTCGCGTGGATTCACGTGTTCGGTCACGGAGTTCAGCACCCTGACGCCGTTGAAAGACTTGCTGAGGTTCTTAACGTCTATCACTTTTCTGCAACTTCCTTTCAAGCTTTCCCTGGAGGGCCGTCAACCCGACCACCAGGACAAGATATATCAGCGCCACCGAGAATAATGGGAAAAACGGCGAGAGGGTGCGGCTCCTGACCAGGTCGCCCACCTTCGCCAAATCGATCACGGAAACGTAGCCGGCCACGGACGTCTCCTTCAGCAACGTTATGAACTCGTTGAACAGCGCGGGCAACGTGTTCTTTATAGCCTGGGGCAACACGATATGGCGCATGGTCATGATCTCCGTCAGCCCCAATGATCTGCCCGCCTCCGACTGGCCCTTGTCGATGGACAATATCCCCGCCCTGACGATCTCCGACACATAGGCGGCGGAATTCAGGCCGAAGCCGATGATGGCGGCCGTGACCCCGTTGGCGAAGGTCAAAATGACGTAATACCATATCATGAGCTGCACCACCACCGGGGTGCCCCGAAAAATGGTGGTGTACAGCGCCATCAGGGCGTTCGCCAGGCGCGCGTTCCCCGTCCTGTAATGGTAAACCTTGACCACGGCGATGACCACGCCCATGACCACGCCTATTATCACCGCGAAGAAGGCCACCTCCAGCGTGGTGGTGAACCCGTCGATGAACAGGCGGTAACGGTTCTCCCTGATAAAAGTGTTATTAAACTGCCTTATGACATATTGCCAGAATGATTCCATAAAAAATATCCCATGAATATCCCGCCGCGCGGCGCGGCCCTGCCGCAGGCAACCCGGCCGCGGCGGCAGGGCGACGCGTTACTGGGAAATAGCCTCGTACTGCTTGATGTACTCGGTGATAAGCCCTTCGCTGACCATGCCTGAGATCACATTGTTCACCACTTCCAGCAAGTCCTCGTTGCCCTTCTTCAGGGCCGCGCCGAACTGCTCGGTGACGGGGGCGCCGGACTCATAAACCAGCGGGATGGCCTTGTAGCCCGGGTTCTCCTTGGCAATGGCCTGAGCCACCAGCTCGTCTATGACCACGCCGGAGATCCTGCCGATGACCAAATCCTGCATGGCCAGCGGGGCGCTGCTGTAAGGCTGCACCGTCGCGTCCTTGCCCGCCAGGACGCCGCTGTCCACCTCGCCCTGAACCAGCATCTCCCCCGTGGTTCCCAACTGGGCGCCCACGCTCTTTCCTGCCAAATCCTCCATGACGCTGACGTCCGAGTCCTCGGGAAGGATGATGTACTGGACGGAGTCCACATAAGGCACGGACATGTCCACTTCCTCTTTCCGCTCATCAGTGATGGTAAAGCCAGATATGCCCAAATCGCCTTTTCCCGAGGCGATGGAGGCGATAATGCCGTCAAATGTGGCGTTCACCATCTCCAGCTCCACGCCCAGCTCCTGGGCGATGGCCTTGCCGATCTCCACGTCAACGCCCACGATCTCGTTGCCCTGCATGAACTCGTAGGGGGGGAACTCCGCGTTCGTGTAGACGACCAGCTTCCCCGCCGCCTTAATCTGATCCACCTTGGACGTGGCGCCGCCGTCGGTCTTAGAACCGCAACCCGTGAAAATCAACATAGCCGCCAATAGCACAACAATAACCTTTTTCATTTTCATAACCTCCTGGTCAGTAGTATGTCCCTCACGCCGCGCTGCGAGGCGGCATTTTTTAGAACGTCTTAACCACAACAAAACCGCGCCCGCGCCGCCGCCCCGGAACGGGGCGCGAAACGCAGACATTATATTATATCATGTTATTCGGCTTGTGTAAGCATAAATTTTCGTGAAATTGAATAAATGTGGCTCAAAACAGAACGACTAGGAGGTCGCGCGCTTAGGCAGGCATGCAATCTGAAACGGCAAATTCGACTGCTAATCCTGTCGCATCCGACATATAGAAGAAATATTCGACTTAAAGCGCACTATTCTTAAATATTATCGCTATTATTGACAAGTTCTTCAACAACAGGTACAATAATAGTAGCGGCGCCGTCTCTGCAGTTTGCGGCTCTCTGGGAAAACAGGAGTTGTTTGGCAGACAGACGCGGCAACAGGGGGTCATCTACCAAAGATAGGGGAATTTTGGGTGGGTGATATCAAAAGGAGTGTGGGGAATGGATCTTTCGTCAATTGGCGGGTTAATCATCGGCCTTGTCGCTGTCATTGTCGGGATGTTTTTCAAAGGCGTGCCATTCAGCGCCCTCGCGAACCCGGCCGCGTTCTTGATCATCATAGTCGGGACCGTTGGCGCCGTGACCATAGCGACGCCGTTGAAAGAGCTGCTGAATATAGGGAAGCTTTTCGGGGTGGTGTTCTCCAACACTAAGTTCATGTCTCCCAACGACGCGATCGCCAAAATATTAGAATTCGCCGAAATGGCCAGGCGGGAGGGACTGCTGGTGCTTGAGGCCAGGATACAGGAAGAAAGCGACCCTTTCCTGGTCAGAGGGCTACAGCTGCTGGTTGACGGAGTTGACAGCGACCAGCTGTCCGAAGCCATGGAAGCCGACATCGCGGCCATGGAGAATCGGCACGCGGCCAACGCCAACATCTTCACCCAAGCCGGGACCTACGCGCCCACGCTGGGGGTTCTGGGCGCGGTTCTGGGCCTTATCGCCGCCCTGGGGCACATGGACGACACGGAGGCGCTTGGACACGCCATCGCCGCGGCTTTCGTGGCGACCCTGCTGGGGATATTCACGGGCTACGTGCTTTGGCACCCCATGGCGAACAAATTGAAACGCAAATCGAGGCAGGAAGTCCTGGTGCGCACCATCATAATGGAAGGCATAGTGGGGATATGCCGCGGCATGAACCCGCGCATGCTGAGGGACAATCTGTCCAACTATATCGCCGCCCGCGAGAGGGATACCGGACAATAGGAGAGGGGTAAAAGCATGGCAAAAAAACACGGGCCCCCGCATGAGGAACATGCGGACGAAAGCTGGCTCATACCGTACGCCGACTTATTGACGTTGCTCCTGGCGCTGTTCATAGTGCTGTTCGCCTCCAGCTCCGTGAATGAGCAAAAGTACAACTCCATGGCGCAAGCCTTTTACACCGCCTTCAACGGTTTTTTCAGCGACGTGCTTTCGATGGGGATCGGGGGCGACGGTTCCGGCGACATGGGCAACCTGACGCTGCCCTACCCGGAGGCCGGCCTGCCCGACGAGCAGAGCGCGGCGCAAGCCAACGCGGATCAAGCCGCCGCCGAGGCCGCGGCCGCCCAGCTCGGCAATCTGTACGAGTCCATCTCGCAGTACGTGAGCGACAATAACCTTCAGAACACGATAGCGGTGGAGTTCCAAGGCGAGAACGTGGTCGTGACGCTCACCAACGACATCTGGTTCAAGTCCGGCAGCGCGGAAGTGTCGCCCGCCATGATTGACCAAGGTAAGATATTGGCCCGCCTGATCCAGGCGAACCAGACGCCCCAGTCTCCCTTGGAGGTGATCGTCGCGGGGCATACGGACAACGTGCCGTCAAATTCGGTCCAATACCCGTCGAACTGGTATCTGAGCCTGGCGCGGGCCGTGAATTTCCTGGTGGTGCTGCTGGACGACAAGAATCTGGACCCGACGCACTTCAGCACCAGGGGCTACGGCGAGTACATGCCGGTGGACGTCAACAGCACGCCGGAGGGCAGGCAGAAGAATCGCAGGGTGGAGCTTTTGATTTCCAGGCCAAAGATCATAACGCCGCCGGACAACCTGCTGCTGGACGCCCTTCAGAGCAAGGCGCAAGGCAGCGCGGGAGAGGCTCAGAGCGGGAGCGACTGACGCGCTGTCGTTCCCCTTGCCCGTCGAACCGACGGAACCCGTGGCACGCGGCTGTTTGGTTTCGGAGCCCGACTTGCGGTTTTCTTATTCGCGCGCATACGCATATAGGTTTTATGCGCGTCACGTTGGCCTCATGTGAATATTCCAAAGATTTTGCCTCATATCGAGGCTTTTCGGCGTGGAGCAACAATAAAATCGCGAGAAAGAGAATTTTGGGAGCCTGTCGGCTCCTGAACGAATTTTGACGGCAAAAAGTGGATTATTGAGGACAATTTTGTTATAATGTAGAGATAGGGGAACACATTTTGGAAATGGAGAGTGCATATGCAATATTTGCTCTACGATTTGGGGCAGGCGCGGGAAGGGGCGATGACGGAGATCGCGCTGGGCTACGCGGCGAACGTGCGGCTGATGGACGCGGACAATTACGCGCTTTTCAGGCAAAACGCCCCGCACAAGTTCACCGGCGGTTACATACAGCGCTCGCCCTACAAGGCCGTTCTGCCGTCTGACGGGCATTGGTACGTGGTCATCGACGCGGGCAGTTTTTTCGGGAAAATAAAATGCCTGGTGAAATTCGCGCCGGAGCCGGGCTCCGCTGAAGGGACGCGGACGGTGCAGCCCGAGGTCAAGGAGCTGTCCCATGCCAAGGCGCCCTCGGCGGAAGGCGGGTTCGCCCCCAGGCGCAAGCTGAAGGTGTTCGTCACCCACTACTTCAAAGACAGGACGTCCATCGCGGCCCCTCTGGCGGCGGCGCTGGAGGAAAAAGGAGTCACGGCGAACTACGAGGATTACATGCTGGAGCCCGGCCATGACTTGGAGGCGGTCATAAAGGACGGATTGGCGAGATACAAATTCGGCGTTTTCGTGGTCTCCCGCTCATTGCTGAAAGCGGGCTGGAAGCAAAATGACATGGAATATCTCAAGAGGCTGATTGCGGAAAAAAATATACATCCGATATGGTATAACATAACGAAGGAGCAGCTGGCCAGCTTGAAGCCTGAACTGGAGGCGTCCCACGCGGGAGGGCCATTGCGGGAGGAAATACCCGAACTGGCGGATGACGTGATAGGATGGCTTTTATGATCGGCTCGGAGGCGGCGCGGCTCAGAGGCGCCTGGGCGGAGGTGAGCCTCGCCAATCTGCGCCATAACCTGCGCTTGGCTCGCGGCATGGCGCCCGGCAGCGAGGTCATTGGCGTGGTGAAGGCCGACGCCTACGGGCATGGAGCCGTGGAGGTCTCAAAGGCGTTGGTGGCCGAGGGCGCGCGGCGCCTGGCGGTGGCGACCGTCCAGGAGGGCCTGGAGCTTAGGGAAGCAGGCGTGTCCGCCGAGATAATAGTTTTGGGCATGGTGTTGCCGGAGGGGGCGCCCGAGGCGGTGGAGCGCGGCCTCACGTTGGTGCTTTCAAAGCCGGGGGACGGGGAGAGCCTGTCCAGGGCGGCGGTGCGGCGCGGCGTGACGGCCAAGGCTTTCGTCGCGCTGGAGACAGGCATGGGCCGCGAGGGATTCATGGCCGACGAGGACGGGTGGGCCGCGTTGCGGCGGCTTAGGCACATGCCGGGAGTCTCCGTCACGGGGATCATGTCCCATATGGCCTGCGCGGACGGGGCCGATCTCTCCCACGCCCGCGGGCAGACGGAACGCTTTCGCCTGTTTGTAGAAGAATTGCATAAAATAGGGTATAATGGGATTATAAGGTCGCTGGCGGCCAGCGCGGGCATGGCGCGTTTGCCCGAGAGCCACTTCGAGGCCGTGAGGCCGGGCGTCGTCCTTTACGGTTGCCCCGGATTCGCGGGCGCGGACGCGCTGGGTTTCAGGCCCGTCATGTCCGTGAAGGCGAAAATCGCGTCCCTGCGCAGGGTTCCTGCCGGGTTCACGGTCAGCTACGGCGCGGACTTCGTGGCCGAGCGGGAGAGCCTGATAGGCGTGTTGCCCTTGGGATACGCCGACGGCCTCGATCGCAGGTGGGGCGCCGCGGGGGCCGTCATCGTGAGGGGCCGCCTCGCGCCCGTCGCGGGCAGGATATGCATGGACATGTGCATGGCCGACCTCACGGACGTCCCTGGAGCAGGATTGGGGGACGAGGCGGTCGTCATAGGGTCGCAGGGGGGAGAGTCCGTCACCGCCGTCGGCATGGCGGAGAAAACGGGAACCATAAGCCATGAAGTCCTGTGCGCCTTCGGCAGAAGGCTGCCCAGGCTGTATGATAGTCAAAATGAGCGGTAGCAAAAGAAGGAAAAAGAGATTAAAAATAGAGTCGCCCATAGGGATGCGCACGTTCAAGACCGCCTTGGCCGTGTTCCTGTGCCTGGTAGCGTACCAATTGGTCTCCAAGTTCGAGGCGATCTCCAAATTCGATGCCTTCATGGCCTGCGTCGCGACGATAATCTGTCTCCAAGATTCCATGGAAAAGACGTGGAAAGCGGGGCGGAACAGGGTATACGGGACGTTCATCGGCGCCATCCTGGGCATGGCGTTCCTGTATGCGGACGGGTTTTTCCACAATGACTATCTGGTGACCGCCTTCATATCCGTGGGCATCATATTGCTGATAGTGATATGCAACATGCTCCGCGTCAACGACTCGATAATAATAGGCTGCGTGGTGTTCCTGGTCATAGTGCTGGGGCAAACCGTCGAGGCGCCCTACATCAGCGGCGTCAGGCGCCTGCTGGACACCCTGGCCGGAATAATAATCGCCATCGCGGTGAATCATTTCATATCGAATCCGGACAACAGGAAGTGAGTT
>JAIRPE010000048.1 GCA_031257175.1 Eubacteriales Family XIII. Incertae Sedis bacterium
ACGTGTAACGCCCATCCGCGCTCAAAACGCTGCCTTAGAGCGGATTGGTTGGCGGACACTATCCTCCGACGTCTGCCCAATGGTTTTGGGCGGGGGTAAAAAAAGGGGTAAGCGTAAGACGGGCGAGGGGCGGGAGATCGGGGGGATCTCCCGCCCCTCGCTCTACCTTGCCGGGATCGGGCGCCTGCCGCGTTTTGGGCGGCAGGCGCTTTTTTTGGGGAATCAGGGAATTGCTTGCTGAATAGATAAATTTCTAATAATACCAAGATAAAAATTTTATTACAGGATATATACGGGCCCCATCTTTGTGCGCCCCACCCCCACCCTAGTATGACATTTTCGCGACTATGTGGCGCGGGCGGCGCCCCTTGTGATAAAATGGACTTATACGCTGTCGGCGCCGCTTTGGCCGCGCCTTGGCGCAGCCGCCCGCGCCGGGAGAGAAGGAGCTTCCCCCCCGTGGGGCGCGGTGGGGCCGCTTGCGCGGGAACCGGGGGGGATGGCCGCGAGGGGTTAGCTGTTTATGGATTTCACGCATCTGCACGTGCATACTGAATATAGCCTGCTGGACGGGGCGGCGCGGATAAAGGCTTTGGTCTCCCGCGCCAAGGAGTTGGGCATGACGTCGCTGGCCATCACGGATCATGGCGTCATGTTCGGCGTGGTCGAGTTCTACAAAGAGGCCAAGGCCCAGGGCATAAAGCCCATCTTGGGCTGCGAGGCTTACACGGCGGCCCGCGGCATGGAGGACAAAGAGCCTGACAAGGACAAGCGCCAGGGGCATCTGGTGTTGCTGGCGAAGGACATGGGCGGTTACAAGAACCTGATGAAAATCGTGTCCGCCGCCCACACCAGGGGCTACTACTACAAGCCCAGGGTGGACAAGGCGTTGCTCAGGGAACACGCCGAGGGCATTATCGCGCTGTCCGGCTGCCTGGCTGGGGACGTGCCCCGCAGGCTGCTGGCGGGGGACTACGAGGGCGCCAAGCGAGAGGCGCTGGAATATCTGGACATATTCGGAGAAGGAAATTTTTATCTCGAATTACAAAATCAAGGACTGGAAGAAGAGCGGCGGATATTAGAGGACATGCTGCGTCTCTCCAAAGAGACGGGCATACCCCTTGTGGCCACCAACGACGTGCATTACGTGAGAAGGGAGGACGCCTACGCCCACGACGTCCTGCTCTGCATCCAGACGGCCAAGACCGTGGACGACGCCGACAGGCTGCGCTTCGAGACCGACCAGTTCTACCTCAAATCCCCCCAAGAGATGGAGGCTCTCTTCGAGGCGGCGCCCGAGGCCCTGGCCAACACGGGGCTGATCGCCGCCAAATGCGGCCTGGAACTGGAGTTCGGGGTTCTCCATCTGCCCGAGTTCCGCGCCCCCGACGGCGGGAGCAACGCCGCCTTCATGCGCGCCCTGTGCGAGGATGGCCTGAGGTCGCGCTACGGCGACGTCCCCGAGGAAGCGTCCGCCCGATTGGGCTATGAGCTGGCCATGATAGAGCGCATGGGCTACGTGGAATATTTCCTCATCGTCTGGGATTTCATCAGGCACGCCAGGGAGCAGGGCATAGTGGTGGGCCCGGGCCGCGGGTCGGCGGCGGGGAGCCTGGCGGCTTACGCCCTGCGCATCACGGATATTGACCCCATAGAGTACGGCCTCATCTTTGAGCGATTTTTGAATCCCGAGCGGGTCAGCATGCCCGACATAGACATAGATTTCTGCTACGAGCGGCGGGGCGAGGTCATCGATTACGTCATAGGCAAATACGGCGCGGACAAGGTGGCGCAGATCATCACCTTCGGCACCATGAAAGCGAAGGCGGCGGTGCGCGACGTGGGGCGGGCCTTAAATTTCACCTACGCCGAGGCGGACGCCCTGGCGAAGATGATTCCCTTCGCCCTGGACATGACGCTGGACAAGGCGCTGAAACTCAGCCCCGAGCTGCAGGGGGCCTACGACTCGGACGCCCGCGTCGCCAAACTCATCGACACCGCCAAGGCGCTGGAGGGAATGCCCAGGCACGCCTCCACCCACGCGGCGGGGGTGGTGATTTCCAAGGAGCGCCTGGACGACTACGTGCCGCTGTACAACGCGGAGAAGGGCGTCAGCACCCAGTTCACCATGGGCGCCATAGAGGAGCTGGGGCTTCTGAAAATGGATTTTCTGGGGCTGAGAAACCTGACGGTCATCAGGGACGCCCTGGACATGATAGAGAAGGGCGGCGGCGAGCGGCCGGATTTGTCGAAACTCAGCCCTGACGACCCCAAGGTTTACGAGATGATAAGCGGCGGCGGCACCCAGGGGGTGTTCCAGCTGGAAAGCGCGGGCATGACCCAGTTCATGAAAGAGATGAAGCCCGACTGCTTCGAGGACATAATAGCCGGGATTTCCCTGTACAGGCCGGGCCCCATGGCTTCTATCCCCACATATGTAAGGAACAAGAAAAAACCTGAGGCGGTAGAGTACGCGGACCCCAGGCTGGAGCCCATCCTGTCGGTGACTTACGGCTGCATGGTCTACCAGGAGCAGGTCATGCGCATAGTGCGGGATTTGGCGGGCTATTCCTACGGCCAGAGCGACATGGTCAGGCGGGCCATGAGCAAGAAGAAAATGGACGTCATGCTGAAGGAGGAGCGCAAGTTCATCTTCGGCGAGACGGACGAGGAAGGGCGTGTGACGGTGCCCGGCTGCGTCAGGAACGGGGTGCCCGAGGCCAAGGCCAGGGAGATTTTCAACCAGATGGTGAGCTTCGCGGAGTACGCCTTCAACAAGTCCCACGCGGCCGCCTACGCGGTGCTGGCCTACCAGACGGCCTGGCTGAAGGCCCGCTACCCCGTGGAGTTCATGGCGGCCCTGATGACCAGCGTCATGGGGGACGCGTCCTCCATAGCCAAATACGTGAGGCATTGCGCGGAGATGGGCATAGAGGTGCTGCCCCCCGACGTGAACGAGAGCGGGAAACGGTTCAGCGTGAGGGACGGGCGCATACGCTTCGGGCTGCTGGGGGTCAAGAACGTGGGCGAGGGCGCCATAGACGCGATAATTAAAGCGCGCGAAGAGCATGGAAACCCTTCAAATATTTTTGAATTCATCGATAATATAAATATAAACGACGTCAACAAGAAGGCCCTGGAAAGCCTGATAAAGGCGGGGGCGCTGGATTGCCTGGACGCGAACAGGGCCAGGCACATGGCGGTGTTCGAGGGCCTGGTGGAGGCCGCGCAAAACGCCGCCCGCAGAATGGTGGAGGGCCAGATCTCCATGTTCCAGATAAACGACGAGGTGATGAAGGACGCGTCGCGCCAGGGGGCATTGCCGCAAACCGCGGATTTTCCCGCCGCGGCGAGGATGGCCATGGAGAAGGAGATGCTGGGGCTTTACCTGTGCGGGCACCCCCTAGAGGACAAGCGGGGGATAATAGCGCGGGTCACCAACATCACCAGCGAGGACATCGCCCATTTCGAGGACAGGCCCGACATACGGGACAACATGGGCGTGTTGATGGTGGCCATTATCAACAAGAAACGGACGCAGATAACGAAAAGCGGGAAGATGATGGCTTTTATAGAAGTGGAGGACTTGCTGGGGGGCGTGGAGGTGATCGTGTTCCCCAGCGTGTACGAGCGGAGCCTTCCCGTTCTGCGGGAGGACGAAGTGGTGGTGATCCGCGGCCGGCTGAATTTCAAAGACGAGGAGCGGCCTAAAATCATCGCGGAGAAAATCACGCCCGTGGCGGTGGCCGAGGAATACTACAACAGCAGGGAAAGCCGCGCGTCGGGCCGGGGAGCCTGACGGGCGGGCGCCGGGAGACGGCGGCGGCACGGGCGCGGGAGAGAACGCGTAGAAGGGGGTACACATAACAATGAAGAGGATAGCGGTACTGACCAGCGGCGGCGACTCGCCGGGGATGAACACGGCCATAAGGGCCGTCGTGCGGGGCGCCATATACAATGATATGGAAGTCTACGGCATAAAGAGGGGCTACGAGGGCCTCATAGCGGGAGACATAAGCGAGATGAACGTCTCCTCCGTGTCCGACATCATACAGCGCGGCGGCACCGTGCTGCACACGGCCAGGAGCGCGCACTTCATGGAGAGCGAGGGCTTCAAGAGGGCCACGGACATGCTGGAGAATTTCGAGATCGAGGGGCTGGTGGTCATAGGCGGCGACGGGTCGCTCAACGGCGCCCTGAAACTGGCGAAGGCGGGCAAGGCGGTCGTCGGCCTGCCGGGCACCATCGACAATGACCTGGGGTACACGGACTACACCATAGGATTCGACACCTCCGTCAACACGGTGCTGTCGGCCATAAGCAACATCAGGGACACTTCGTCGTCCCACGAGCGCAGCACCGTGATAGAGGTGATGGGCAGGAACTGCGGGGACATAGCCCTGCACGCGGCCCTGTGCGGCGGCGCGGAGGCCGTGCTGATACCCGAGATAGAGCCTAGCATAAACGGCCTTTGCAGGACGCTCATCCAGGGCAAGAACAGGGGCAAGCGGCACAGCATCATCATCAAGGCCGAGGGGGTGAAAATCCCGACCCAGGAGCTGGCGGACATCATAACCGAGAGGACGGGGCTTGAGACCAAGGCCGTGGTGCTGGCCTACATCCAGAGGGGCGGCGCGCCCACGGGCAGGGACAGGATGCTGGCCAGCCAGATGGGCTACAAGGCCGTGGAGCTTTTGCGGGACGACGTGATAAACAGGGCCGTGGGCATAAGGGGCAACGAGATAACCCACTACGACCTGGAGGAGGCGCTGGCCATGAAGCGCGAGGTAAACCAAGGCGTGAGCGACCTGGCGGAGATATTGTCCATATGACGCGGGGCCGCCCGCCCAGAGGAAAGAAACGCGAACGCGTGAAGGGGAGGTACGACGGATGGCGGAAAGAAGAACAAAACTCATATGCACCATAGGGCCGGCCAGCGAGGACAGGGAGACGCTGAAGGAAATAATGCTCTCGGGCATGGACGCGGCGCGGCTCAACTTCTCCCACGGCGACCATGAGGGGCACCGGGAGAAGATAGCCCTGATAAAGGAGCTGAGGGAGGAACTGGGGCTGAACATAGCCATAATACTGGACACCAAGGGCCCTGAGATACGCACGGGAAGCTTCGAGAACGGCGGCGTGGAGCTGGCGCAGGGGCAGAAATTCACCATATACAGCAACGGGGACGTGATGGGGAACGCCGAGGGCTGCGGCACCAGCTACAGCCATATCGTCGGCGACGTCAAGCCCGGCGACAGGGTGCTGATAGACGACGGGCTGATAGAGCTGCAGGTGGACGAGACGCTGGAGGACAGGGTCGTCTGCACCGTCCACAACGGCGGCGCGGTGAAAGACCACAAGAGCATCAACCTCCCCGGCGTGTCCGTGAAGCTGCCCGCCATGTCCGAGCGGGACAAGGACGACATAGAGTTCGGCATAAACGAGGGCGTGGACTTCGTGGCCGCCTCGTTCATACGCAAGGCCTCGGACGTGAAGGATATACGCCGCTACTTGGACGCGCTGGGCGGCAACCGCATTAAAATCATCTCCAAGATAGAGAACAAGGAAGGCGTGGACAACATAGACGAAATCATACGGGCTTCCGACGGCGTGATGGTGGCCAGAGGCGACCTGGGCGTGGAGATACCCGCCGAGGCGGTGCCGCTCATCCAAAAGGAGATAATACGCAAGTGCAACAGGGAGGGGGTTTTCGTCACGACCGCCACCCAGATGATGGATTCAATGATAAGAAACCCCAGGCCCACCAGGGCGGAGGTGGCCGACGTGGCCAACGCCGTGCTGGACGGCACGGACTCGGTCATGCTGTCAGGCGAGACGGCCTCGGGCAAATACCCCGTGGAGGCGGCGCGCATGATGGTCCACGTGTCCATGGCGGCTGAGAAGGCGCTGCGGCACTACAACAAAGACCGTCGGGGCGCCACGGACGACAGCGTCACCAACGCCATAGGCTTCAACGTGTGCAATTGCGCGGACAGCCTGGGCGCGAAGCTGATAGTGACGCCCACATCCTCAGGCAGGACGGCGGCCACCATATCGAAGTACAGGCCGAAAACGCCCATAGTCGCCTTCTCCATGGACGACACCGTGGTCAGGCAACTGTCGCTGGCATGGGGCGTGGAGGCGACCCACGTGGAGCGCATGGAGGACCAAAGCGAGTTTTTCCGCGTGGCGGTGCGGCACTGCATGGAGTCCAACGACCTGGAGGAAGGCGACCTGATAGTGATAACCGCCGGAGTCCCCTTCGGAAAGGCGGGCGGGACGAATATGTTGCGCGTGCATCAGATAGGACAGGAGTTTTAGGGGGCGTTGGCCGCTCGCGTTTCGCCGTTTGTTGCCTGCAAAGCGACGACGGTCGTATTTCACGTAAAATCAAATTGTTCCCTAAATCAAGCGAGGTATATTCTTGCCCTGGCGCAGAGGCAAGAATATATTTCTGTTGTCCGGGCTCAAGAGCAATACTATTCCTTATGCTTAATATCGGCTACGCCCAAAATTATCCGACGGGCGGCGTAGTTGTTATCGACTAATCTGCTCTAATGTAATATTTCGAACGCGCCCTAGTACAATATATTCCATGAAATGTGCTGCAGAACATAGAACGGCAGAAATATCCGAACGCAGGGGTGCGGAATTTTTTGGTTTTTATGCCTAATAATTTAATATTGACAAGTAAATCGAAGTTTGTTAAGATATATTTAACAAACAGGGTGGGGCGACCGCGAACTTACGGCGAATAAAATTGCGAAAAACTCGGACATATCACAGAAGCCCCTGCGATTGTACCAGCGCACGACATGACGTAAAATTTGGTTAAAGTTAATTTATGATATATATATTTAACAAACCTGGAGGTGCGCCATGATTTACCCTGATTATGTGATTAAGAACGCTCAAGTTATAACCGTTGACCGTAACAACAGCATCAAGGACGCATTGGCGGTATATGGCGACAAAATCGTCTATGTCGGCGACAACGACGGTGCGGAAAGATGCATCGGTCGGAAAACGCGCGTGATTGACGCGCAGGGGAACAGCGTGCTCCCCGGCTTCATTGACGCGCACATGCATCTCGCGCATTTGGGGCAAGATCTCAAATGGATCGATTGTTCAAGCCGAGTCGCCAGAACGATAGACGACATAAAGCGGCTCATAAGGGAGGGAGCCGCAGGGTATCCCAAGGGGAGCGTGATCAGAGCTTTTCATTACGATCAGACATCCCTTGAAGGGGGAAGACACCCTACTCGATATGATTTAGACGAAGCCGCGCCTGACCACATTGTCATATTGACGCATCTCTCGTACCATATGGGAACTTTCAACACAAGAGCGCTTGAGCGTGCAGGGGTGGACGCATCCACGCCTGATCCTGTCGGTGGCGTTTATGCGCGTGAAAATGGCGTTTTAACGGGCTTCGCCATGGAGAACGCGTTTTTTCGGACGGCAGGGCAGTTCCCCGTGACTTACGAAGAGATGCGGGAAGGCCTCTTGCTGGCGGACGCGCATCTCTCGAAGCTTGGCGTGACGTCCATACATGACGCGGGGAACGGCGCGCTTTTCTTAAGGGTACTGTCGAATTTAAAGGCGGCCTCCCAAATTAATACAAGAGTTTACGCTATGATACTCTCTCCCGAGGACAATATGGAATTCATAGACAAGTTTTCCGGGATAGGCTTCCACACGGGCATAGGTGACGCGTCATTTAAAATGGGCCCGGTAAAGCTGCTCCTGGATGGAGCGATGAAGGGAGAAACGGCGGCGCTGCTCGAGTCGTATTCCCATAACGAAAATTCTTTCGGCATGCTTTCATTCGATCAAGACACGGTAAACGAGAAAATACTTAAAGCCCACCTCGACGATTATCAAGTGACGGCCCACGCGCTTGGGGACAGAGCGATCGTGCAGCTGTTGGACGCGTACGAGAACGCTTTTGGCGTGAAGGCGGCGAAGGACAGCAGATTTAGGATAGAGCATTGCGCCGTGGTTAACGACGACATATTGGAACGCATCAAGTCTATGTCGCTTATACCCGTGATTCAGCCTGTGTTCATGTTCGAACTCGGCGACACCTACAATAAATTTATAGGCGGACGCGTTGATAAAACCAAATGCGCGAAGAGTTTCGCAGAGAGGGGGATAACCGCCTGTTTCAGCACGGATTGCCCCGTATGCGGCCCGGATCCTTTCGTGAATCTTTACGCGGCCTGCGTTCGAAAAACCGCAACCGGAGCCCCAATAGGACGGTCTCAGATCGTCTCCATATACGACGCGATCCGTATGTACACGCTCAACTGCGCCTATGCGGCCTTTGAGGACGACATAAAAGGCAGCCTTGAGCCAGGTAAACTGGCGGATCTCATCATCGTTTCGAAACCGTTAGGCGGATTGGATCCTGAAGAACTGAGAAGTGTCAGAACTGTTTTCACCATGATAGGCGGAAAGCCCGTGTGGGACGCTTGTTGACTGTGCGGCGCCAGTGAATCGACGTTCCCCGTATAGCGCTTGCGCGGAGCGGCTGCGGACGGCAGGTTTTTAGAAGTCCGCCTAGGAAAATTGAATGGAGGTGTTATTTATGAGCCTAAAAAAGTCGATTTGTATTTTATTGGTTTTAAGTCTGATATTCTTGTTTGGCGGTTGCGCCCAAAAGGACGTTGCCCCTGGCGCCGACGGCGGGACTGCCGACGCCGCGCGGACGTTTGTTATGAAGATAGGGACTACGGTAACAGATGATTCTCCTGGGGGGTTAATCCTGTCGAATTATTTCAAACCGGAGATCGAGAAGCTCTCGGGAGGGCGCGTAACGGTTGAGATTTATAACAACTCCGTGCTTGGAGGGGATCGCCAGCTCGTCGAGTCGCTCCAGTTGGGCACACTCGAAAGCTGTTGGTCGCCCTTGTCTGTGCTGTCGAATTTTGACGCGAAATTCGGAGCAAGCGATCTTCCTTTCGTGTACAAGAACCCGGAGACGGCGTATGCGGCTCTTGACGGGGACTGGGGCGCCTTGTTGGCAAAAGACTTGCCGAACCAGGGCATTCGTCTGCTGGCGTATGGCGAAAATTCATTCAGAAATCTTTCCAATAACGTGCGGCCCATAGAGAAGTTGGAGGATATGAAGGGGATAAAATTCCGGGTCATGGAGTCCCCTATCTACATAGCCACGTTTACCGCGTTGGGGGCGAACCCGACGCCGATTCCTTTTGCGGAGTTATATACGGCGCTTCAAAACGGCACGGTTGACGGGCAGGATAACGGCACGGTGCTCACGTACACAAATAAGCTTTATGAAGTCCAAAAATACTACACGATCTCAGGGCAACAATATTCTGCGTCGCCAATACTTGTTTCAGAAAACTGGTGGGGAGGGGTGCCCGAAGATCTTCAAAAAATCATCGCGGACGCGGCTCTGGAGGCATGTCGGAGGAATCGGGAGGACAACAAAAAAGCTGAGACGGAGTATATCAAACTTATCGAGGCGTCGGGCACCAAAGTTAACGTTCTTTCCGATGCTGAAAAAGAACGTTTTCGAGAGGCATGTCTGCCTGTTTGGGACAATTTCGTCGGCGAATTCGGCGAGGACGTGATAGCCGCCGCGCACGAGATAAACGACAAATACGGGAGCTGACACTAGTCCGCATTTATTGCTCCGCCGCCTTATCCGACAGAAAAAATCCTCGCCGAAGCGGTTTCAGCGCAACATTTAGTCGGTGGAGCAATAAAATGCTATCCTAAAGAGGATTAGCAGATGCTATCTTTCTTACGATGTCCGCCCAATAATTTTGAGCGGAATTTAAAAAAGGATAGGCATGAAAACCATTTTGTAGCCCGCAGTGGCCGCAATCGCTGTTGAACGCGTGTTCCGCGCGTTCAACAGCGATTG
>JAIRPE010000102.1 GCA_031257175.1 Eubacteriales Family XIII. Incertae Sedis bacterium
TACGGTTACTCGACGGAGTACCCCTGCGGCAGGTGGCTGCGCGACGCGAAGCAGTTCGAGACGCTGGAAGGCACGTCTAACATCCACATGGGCATAGTGGCCGGCATAGAGCTGGGCTACCAGCCGAACAGGTAGAGCAGGCAGAACCTACCTGAGGCATGGGCCTTCCCTCCCCAAGCGGCGGCGCCGCAGGAGAGGGGAGACGGACAAACTGGTATGAAGCGAGGGATTTTTCCCCGAGGGGGGACGCGGCCGACGCCGCTTGGCGCGGAATCGGCCCCCTGAGGGAGAAAACGACAAGCTTAATTTTGAAAGGAGCAAAAAATGGATTTCCAATTAACCGAAGACCATCTGATGATGAAGAAAATGGTAAGGGACTTCGCCGAGGCGGAGGCCGCTGAAGGCGCGGAACACAGGGACGAGCATGAAGAGTTCTCGATGGATCTCTGGAAAAAGTGCGGCGAGCTGGGACTTGCCGGAGTGACCTTCCCCGAGGAGTACGGCGGGGTCGGCGCCGACTACGTATCCTACGCCATCACCATCGAGGAGCTTTCCAGGGTTGACCCGTCGCTGGGCGTCACCATTTCCGCCCACTCCAGCCTTTGCGCCAACCCCATCAACCTGTTCGGCACGGAAGAGCAGAAGCAGAAGTACTTGGTGCCTCTGGCCACGGGCGAGAAGATGGGCGCTTTCGGACTCACTGAGTCCATGGCGGGAACCGACGCGTCGGGCACCAAGACCACGGCGGTGCTGGAAGGCGACGAGTACGTGATCAACGGCTCGAAGATTTTCATCACCAACGGATACTATGCCGACATCTATGTGATAACGGCGCAGATGGACAAGAGCAAGGGCAACAAGGGCATAGCGGCCTTCATTCTGGAGAAGGGCACCCCCGGATTCACCTTCGGCAAGAAGGAGAAGAAGATGGGCATCCGTTCCTCGGCCACTTATGAGTTGGTATTCGAGAACGTCCGCATCCCGAAAGAGAACCTGCTGGGCCAGGAAGGCCAGGGCTTCAAAATCGCCATGCAGACTTTGGACTATGGCCGCATAGGCATAGCGGCCCAGGCCGTGGGAATCGCCCAGGGCGCCTACGAGCAGGCCATCAAGTACTCCAAGGAGAGGTCTCAGTTCGGCAAGACGCTGTCCGAGTTCCAAGTCACCCAGTTCAAGCTGGCTGACATGGCCCTGAACATCGAGGCGGCCCGCCTCCTGCTCTACCAGGCCTGCTGCCTGGCCTCGGAGCATAAGCCCGTGTCCATGTACTCGGCCATGGCGAAGCTCTTCGCCGCCGAGACCGCCAACAAAGTAGTGACCCAGGCCGTCCAGATCCACGGCGGTTACGGATACACCAGGGAGTACCCGGTTGAGCGCTTCATGAGAGACGCCAAGATCACCGAAATCTACGAAGGCACCAGCGAGGCCCAGCGCATGGTAATCGCCGCCCACATTTTGAGGGACTAGCATAAAGCAGTAATTAATTGAAAAGCACGGCGCAGGATTTTTCGTCCAAGGCCAGGAACAGGAGCGAGGAAGGAGCGTACTCGATGTACGTGACTGACGAGCGAGCGACTGGTGACGAAGCCCTGGACGAAAAAGACAAGCCGTGAGGGAGGAGATGTTATGAATATATTAGTAAGTCTCAAACAAACCTTCGACACGGAAGCCAAAATCGCGATAAGCGGCGGGAAGATCGACGCCACGGGAGTGAACCTGGTCATCAACCCCTATGACGAGTTCGCGGTGGAAGAGGCGTTGAAGCTCAGGGAGAAGTTCGGCGGCGAAGTCACCATCATCAGCATAGGCGGCGACAAAGTCGAGACCTCCGTCCGCACGGCGCTGGCCATGGGCGCGGACAAAGGCGTCATAGTGAACGACCCCGCGCTGGAGGGCGCGGACGAGTGCGTCATCGCGGAAGTGCTGGCGAAGGCCATAGCCCAGCAGCCCTACGACCTGGTGTTGAGCGGCCGCATCGCCGTTGACGACGGCTCCAGCCAGGTGGCCGTGAGGACGGCGGACGTGCTGAACATACCGTCCGTCAGCAGCATCCTGAAGCTGGAAATAGAAGGCGACGTTGCCACCGTGACCCGCGAGATCGACGGCGGCACGGAGGAGCTGGAGGTGAAGATGCCCGCGCTGTTCACGGCGCAGAAGGGCTTGAACGAGCCTCGCTACCCCACCATGCCCGGCATCATGAAGGCCAAGAAAAAGGAAGTCAAGACGGTGACTCTGGCCGATTTGGGCATCAGCGACGCGGCGCCCAAGATGAACGCGCCCAAGTACAGCTTGCCCAGCCCCCGCAAGGCGGGAACCATACTGTCCGGCATGGAAGCCCCGGACGCCGCCCGTGAATTGGCAAAGCTTCTGCACGAAGAGGCAAAGGTTATATAGAGAGGAGTAATTTGTATGGCAAAGGGAATATGGATAATTGTCGAACAAAGCAAACTTGAAATCCGCAAGGTGTCGCTTGAGCTGATCAGCCAAGGGAGGATTCTGGCGGATAAAACCGGCGAGCCTCTGGTTGCGGTGATTTTGGGCAAAGGCATAGCCGGCTTGGCCGACAAAGTGGCCGCCTACGGGGCGGACAAAGTCATCCTCATCGAGGACGACAAGCTGGAGAACTACACCACGGGCGCGTACACATCGGCCCTCAACAAGGTGATAAGGAAAGAAGAGCCTCAGGCAGTGCTGCTGGGGAACACCGCCATCGGCAAAGACCTGGCGCCGCGTCTGGCCCAGCGTCTGGGCGTGGGCATGGCCTCCGACTGCGTGGGCATGGAGACGGACGACGCCAGCTTCCTGACCTTCAGAAGGCCCATCTACGGCGGCAAAGCGTTCGCGGAAGTTTCCGCCAACGCCAGGCCGGTCTTGGCCACCATCAGGCCGAACACCTTCCCCGTGGGCGCGGCTGACGAGTCCAAGAAGGCTGAGGTGGTCACGGAGACCGCCGAGATTTCGGCCGACGACCTCAGGGCCATCGTCAAGGACATCGCCATAGCGGTGTCGGAGCGTCCTGAACTGATAGAAGCCAACGTCATCATCTCCGGCGGCCGCGGCATGAAAGGCCCCGAGAATTACAAGATACTGGAAGACTGCGCCGACGTGCTGGGCGCCGCCGTGGGCGCGTCCCGCGCCGCCGTTGACGCGGGCTGGATCGAGCAGAAATTCCAGGTTGGCCAGACTGGCAAGACCGTGTCCCCCACCCTGTACATCGCCTGCGGCATATCGGGCGCCATACAGCACCTGGCGGGAATGGGCTCGTCCAAGGTCATCGTGGCCATCAACAAAGACCCCGAGGCGAACATCTTCACCCTGGCCGACTACGGCATAGTGGGCGACCTGTTCGACATAGTGCCGCTTCTGACGGAAGAGTTCAAGAAGTTGCAGTAGCTTGGGAGACGCATACGTGAGACTGCGGGCTTAAGGCCCGCAGGCGAGGGGGCTCGGGCGCCGACGCTTGGAAAAGCGCGGCGCGCCTGAAAGGGTCCCTGGATAGAACAGCGTTTTTCGGTTGACTCATTGGACCTAATCAGCGCGAGGCGCGGGAACGGCGCGAGCAGCCCCGAGGAGGGAGCGCGTCCCTCAGTCGAACCCTTATCGGGGCCCTCGCTTCGCGCGACGCTTAGGGAGGCCGCAGGGCGCGGCGCAGGGTCGGCCGAGGGCGGCAAGAGGCTTTTTGGAGGAACTATGGGAATTGACGACAGCGCGGCAAGCCGCAGGGAGTTGGCGGAACTGGTGATGGACATGATGCACAGAACGGCGATCCATCACGCGTTCTGGTTCAAAGAAGTGGAACACCAAATGGGCTTTGAGAAGGCCCTGGAAATAATGGAGTCCGCTTACAGTAAAAGCAGGGGAATACAATTGAATCGGCTGGGCAAGTTTTTCGGGTTTTCCCTTGTGGACGGCATCCCTGAGCCGTTGCTATCCATGCCTGAAGAAAAGCTCCGAGAGTTGGCGGAGATTTTGGGCCTCAACTGGCTGGCCGGCGACGGAGTCTGGTTCCAGTCGGTGGAGTTCAAGCACGGCATGTTCGACGCCAAGCGGTGCAACGACTCCTGTTGGGCCTGGTTCTCCCCCTTCGAGGCCTGGTCGATAAAAAGGCTGCTGGGTTTGCCTGAAAACCCAGGCATAGATGGGCTAAAGGAGGCGCTGAAAAAGCGCATGTACGCCTCCATAAACACCCAATCGATTATAGATGAAGGTTCTGACGCGATACTGTTCCAGATGAACAATTGCCGCGTCCAAGCCGCCAGAGTGAGCAAAGGCCTGGAGGACTACCCCTGCAAATCGGCGGGCATGGTGGAGTATTCCAGTTTCGCCAGGGCTATTGACAGCAGAATCAGGACGGAGTGCGTGGGCTGCCCGCCCGACGCCCACCCCGAGGGCTGGTTTTGCGCATGGCGGTTCGTTTTGGAAAAATGATGGAGCAAGGCGCGTTTTTTCCCGTCGGGCAACGACGCATGGCGGGAAAAAGACAAGCCGAAGAGGCGCAGGATTTTTTCCGTCAAGCTAGGAACGCGAGCGAAGGAGGAAGGCGCGTGCTACCCGCACGTAACTGACGACTGAGGGAGCGGTGACGACGCATGGCGGGAAAAAGACAAGCCGAGAAAGGAGGTTGCGGTGCAATCACAACTACCTATAATACCCCTAACCCCTGTGACCGTGATAGTCGGCGTCGTGGTATTGGCGATTATCATGGTGGTGTACGTCATAAACATCAGAAAAGAGCTTAAATAGCGCTGGAAAGGATGTAACCAAATGGGAGATTCAATTATTTTCGCGCTGGAGGTCTGGTTCCTGGCCTTCGTGGTCGCGACGCTGATGGCTGTGGTCATAAAGGTCATGCTCATCGTCATAAAGAAGATGTCCAAAGACGAGCAGCAACAGCCGCCAGCCAAGGAAGGCGGTGATGCCTCATGAGCCTGGGCTATTTGTTCCCTGGTATAGGGACTATGTTCGACCAGACGCCGCTTATCGCCATATCGAGAATCGTATTGATTCTGTTAGGAATCCTACTTGTTTACTTGGGCAAAAAAGGGACTTTGGAACCGCTCATCATGATCCCCATGGGCTTCGGCATGGCCGCCATAAACGCGGGCGTGCTGTTCCTGCCCGACAATGACGGGGGCCAGAAGATCGGGACTATTTTCCTCGACCCCCTGCTCACCGACGCGGGAGAGCTGGTGGACATCATGCAGATAGACTGGCTGCAGCCCATCTACACGCTGACCTTCAGCAACGGTCTCATCGCTTGCCTTGTGTTCATGGGCATAGGCGCCATATCGGACATCGGCAACGTGATGAAGTTCCCGTTCACCAGCATGTTGATAGCGCTGTTCGCGGAGTTCGGCAGCATAGCCACCTTCCCCATCGCCACCGCCATGGGCCTTGACCCTGGCGCGGCGGCGGCCATCTCCGTCGTGGGCGGCGCCGACGGCCCCATGGTGCTGTTCACGTCCTTGATGCTGGCGAGGGAGTACTTCGTGCCCATCACCATAGTGGCGTATCTGTACCTGAGCCTGTGCTACGGCGGATATCCCTACCTCTGCAAGCTTCTGATACCGAAGGAGCTGAGGGGCCAGGTGATGAAGACCAGCAACAAGATGGAAATCAAGCCCTTCGAGAAGATTATCTTCTGCGTCATAGCCTGCACCATACTCTGCCTCCTGTTCCCCGTGGCCGCTCCCCTGTTCCTGAGTTTCTTCTTGGGGAACGCCATAAAGGAGTCGGGAGTGTTGAGCTACATCAAGCTGCTGGAGGAAGTGTTCCTCTACACGGCCACCTTCTTCCTGGGGCTGCTGCTGGGAGTCCTGTGCGAGGCCAGCACCCTTTTGAAGCCGGAAATCCTCATACTGCTGGTCTTGGGGATATTGGCGCTGCTGCTCTCGGGCATTGGCGGCATCATCGGCGGCTACATCGTGTACTTCATGAACAGAAAGCAGTTCAACGTCACCATAGGCATAGCGGGCGTGTCCTGCGTGCCCAGCACCGCGAAGGTCGCCCAGAAGGCCGCGAAAGCCGCCAACAAGCGTGTGGTCATACTCCACTACGCCATGGGCGCCAGCATATGCGGCGTGATAACGTCGGCCATCATAACAGGGCTGTACGTCACCATGCTGAAATAACAACGTCCGTCAGTTAACTAATTAACTACATTCAATATTTTAAGGAGGGTATAAAAATGGCAGAAATCAAAGCTACGATCACAGGAAAAATCAAGGAAATCAACATCACGGTAGGACAGGCCCTGACCGAGGACGACGAGGCTATCATCATCGAGGCCATGAAGATGGAGAACGTAATGTACGGCGAGGAAGGCACCGTCAAGGAGATTTTCGTGAAGGTCGGCGATTCCGTGGAAGAAGACCAAGTGCTGGCCACTGTGGAGTAACAAGGCCGAAACCGCGGCGCGGCGGGTCTGACTGTCGGCTTGCCGCGCGCTTTTAAAGAATTGGAACGATATGTTAAGGAAAGGCGCGGGATTTTTTTCGGCTGGCTAGGAACGCGACCGAGGCCGTGAGGCGGCGTACATTGGTACGTAACGAGCGGCCGAAGGGAGCGGTGACGAAGCCAGACGGAAAAAAGACAAGCCTAAGGGAGGTAGCGTAATGGATTTTGGATTGACCGAAGAACAAAAAATGGTTCAGGACATGGCGCGCAGCTTCGCCGAGAAGGAAATCGCCCCCTACGTTGAGGAGGACGAGGAGAACCACCA
>JAIRPE010000114.1 GCA_031257175.1 Eubacteriales Family XIII. Incertae Sedis bacterium
CCTCCGCCCCTAAACCTGCCGAACCAGCGGCGTGACGCGCCTGAGCTGCTTCCACAGCAAAGGGACGAGCAGGGTCTGGAGAGGTATCATGACGGCGGCTTTGGTCAGTCTGACAGGGATGAGGGGCGCGACGCCCTTGCCCGTGATGATATAAACCCAAAGGGTGTCCAGGCCGAAATTCAGCAGGGCGCAGACTATGAAGCTGGCGGGCAGCACCCGCCGCCAGGTGACGTCGCGGCCATGCAGGAAAAAGCCGTAGGTAAGCCCGGTGAGGGCGGCGGTCAGCGTGAATCCGGGGAAGAAGGCGCCGGTGGGGAACAGAAGCGCGCCGATGACGTCCCCGAGGGCGTAGGCGCCGGCGGCCCACAGCGGGCCGTACATTATACCCATCATGGCCACTGGCACGAAGGCGAAGCTGATCCTGATGACTGGCGTGTTTATGGAAACCATTCGGGAGAGAACTACTTCCAACGCGATCAAAAACGCGATGATGACCAGGGATGACAGTTGGAGTTTGCCGTTTTTAAACATTTGAGCCGTCCTTTCGCCCGCGCGGGGCAGGGGTCGATGAAAGCGGGCCGCTCCGCGCCGAAGCGCGAATCCCGCGAGGAGCCTTCCTATTGGCAGACTATTTCATTGTACCATGCGGTGTTCGGCGCGTCAATGCGGGAGGGGGTTTTTTTCGTCTGAAGGGGCGTGACGGTCGGGAGGCTTAATGTAAATAAAATTAAAAAATGGTAAAATATGTATTGACAAACAGGCGCAGAAAGGTTATGATAAGGTAAGAGATGGATAAAAAGGAAAAATAAGGAATAAACACCGAGCCGCGCCGCCTGAGTCGGACGCGGGCGAAGAGGCGCCTGGCAGGCGCGGGAGGTTAAGGCATGGTGCGGGTTTTGATTTATGACAGGGACGAGGAATACGGGTCGCGGCTGGCCGACGCCCTGGCGCGGGGGGACAGGGAGCTGGCGGTCGGTCGGGCGGCGCCCGGCGGGCGCGGGCGCCCCGAAGGGGCCTCTTATGATTTCGTGCTGACGGACGAGGGGTCATGGGAGGAAGCGGAGGAATTGTTCCCCGACGCGGTGATTCTGTTGCTGGCGGAAAGTCCTGCGGCCTTAGGATGTGGCGGGGGCTTTTGCCCGCGCGGGGAGCCCGGCCAAGCCGCGCCCGAGGGGGAACGGGAGGCCGCGGGCGGCGCCCGCCCCTTGCCGACGGCGGTCAAGCGTTTTGGCAGGGCCAGCGGGATACGGGCGCTGATAAGACGCGAGCATTCCGCCCGCGGCGGGACGGTCTGGGCGGACGGCGCGGGGGAAGGGAAAGGGGCGGTTTTCATATGCTGCCTGGGGCTGGCGGGGGGCTGCGGCACTTCCTCCGTCGCCATAGGGGTGGGCAGGGAGATAGCGGCCTACAAGGAGAAGCGGACGCTGTACCTGAGCCTTGAGCCGCTGGAGTCGGACCGCCTCTGCCTGGGCGGCGCGGAGGAGCAGGCGGGCAAGGATATGGGCGGCTTCCTGTACGCGCTGGCGAAGAGGGGCATGGGGAACGGGCGCGGCCTGGCGGAGGGCTATCTGCACAAGGACAGCTACGGCCTGGAGAGGTTCCTCCCCTCAGGAGGAAGGAACGACTTGGAAGCCCTTCCCCTGGAGGAGTTCAAGGCGCTGGCGCGGAACGTCCTGGCGCCTGGCTTTGAGGCCATAGTCTTTGATTTGGGCCATGGCGCGGGAGCCAAGGCCAGATGGCTGGTCGAGTCCTGCGACGCTTTGGCGCTGGTGGGACGGGGCGGCGGCAAGGAGGAAAAGACGGCGGCCTTGGTGAGGGAGGGCTGGGGGGCCGACGGGGCGCGGGTCGTCATGGTGAGGAACATGGCCGAAGCGGACGCGGGCGAGGACGAGGGCGGCGGGCCTGGGGAGGCGAAGCCTCGCCTCCCCAGGCCCAGGCCCGGCTTTGGCCGGGCCCTGCCCAGGCTGGGCCTGGGCCCGCCGCCCGGCGCGGACAGAAGCCGCGAGCGGGAGGGGGAGGGGGCCGACGGGGAGGACGCGCATTGCGTGGAGATATTGTTCGACAGGGAAAGCTTCAGCGTCGAGGGGGGCATGACGGACTTCACGCTGGCGAACCATTTCGGCGGGGGAGTCCGCAGGATAACGGAGGCGCTTCTGGGAGAGGGGGGCTTATGGTAGGCCACGAGGCGGTCAAGGAGATCACGGAGGAAATACGGCTGGCCATCAACGCCGGGCCCGGCGAGGAAGACGAGGCGGCGGCGCTGGCGTTCATCGAGGAGCGCGTCCTGTCCCACAAGAGCGCCAGATACTTCACGGTGGCGGAGAAGGCCGAGGCGATAAACTCCATATATAACAGAATAAGGAAGGATTTGAGCGTGATACAGCCCTTGGCCGACGACAGGGAGATATCCGAGATAATGGTCAACGGGCCGCGCAGCGTGTTCTACGAGAAGCACGGCGCCGTGCGGGAGGCGGACGTCCGCTTTGAGAGCGTGGAGGAATTGGAGGAAGTGATACGCAGGATAGCGGCGGGGGTGCATAGGGAGATAAACGAGCTGAACCCCATATTGGACGCGCGGCTCGCGGACGGCTCCAGGGTGAACGCGGTATGCAAGAACGTCGCCCTGAACGGGCCCATACTGACCATAAGAAAATTCCCCCAAAACAGGATTACCATGGATGACCTCCTGCGGAGCGGCTCCATAAGCCGCGAGGCCGCGGAATTCCTGAAAACCCTAGTGGTGTGCGGCTACAACATCTTCATCAGCGGGGGGACCAGCTCGGGCAAGACCACGTTCCTGAACGTGCTGTCAAATTACATACCGCCTGAGGAAAGAATCATAGTGATAGAGGACTCCGCGGAGCTGCAGATAACGGAGGTGAAAAACACGGTGCGATTGGAATGCAGGAACGCCAACGTCCAGGGCAAGGGGGGAGTGACCATGCGGCAGCTGATCAAATCCAGCCTGCGCATGAGGCCGAACCGCATCATAGTGGGGGAGGTCAGGGGGGAAGAAGTGCTGGACATGATACAGGCCATGAACACGGGGCACGACGGCTCCCTCTCCACAGGCCACGCGAATTCCCCCAAAGGGATGGTGTGCCGGCTGGAGACCATGTACCTCCAGGCCGCGGAGTTCCCGGCGGAGGCCATAAGAAGGCAGATATGCGAGGCCATAGACGTCATGGTGCATCTGGGCAGGACCGCCGACGGCAGGCGCCGCGTGCTGGAAATAACGGAGGTGATGGACATGGAGGGCGGAGAAGTGCCGCTGAGGCCGCTGTTCAAATTCGAGGGCGGCGCGCTGAGAAGCACGGGCGCGGGCCTGGCCAACACTTGGAAGCTGGAGATGCGGGGACATGCCTGATTACGGTAAATACGCCCTGTCGAGGAAGGAGCTTCTGGCCTATTTCGCCGCCTTCGCCCTGGGCGCGCTGGCGGTGGGAGGGGTTTTCTACGGCAGCCCGTTGGCCGCCATCGCCCTCCTGCCCCTCTGCCTCCCAGGGATGAAGTTTTATGAGAGGCGGCTGGCGGCGAAGCGTAGGAACGCGCTGGCTCTGTCCTTCCGCGACATGCTTTATTCCCTCTCGTCGTCGTTCAGCACGGGGCGGCAGATGCCCGAGGCGCTGTCGGAGGCGCTGGACGCCATGCTGCTGATTTACCCGCAGGACGCGCCGCTGGTGCGGGAGCTGGAGGACATGAAGCGGAGGCTTCTGGCCAACAGGGAGGGCGAGGCGGCGGTGCTGGGGGATTTCGCGGCCCGCAGCCACAACGAGGACATAAGGAATTTCGTGGGCGCCTACCTCATATGCAGGACCACGGGGGGCGACATAGAGAACCTGATAGTGAAAGCGGCCGAGGTCATCATAGAAAAGATGGGGATACAGCGGGAGATACGCCTGATAACGGCGCAGAAGCGGCTGGAGTCGAAAATATTGCTGATAATCCCGGTCGGGATACTGTTTTTCCTGCAAATGTTCTCGCCGGGATACACGGAGCCGCTGTACGCCACCCTGGCGGGAAGGCTGATAATGACGGCGGCGCTGGCCCTGACGGGGGCGGCGTATCTGTGGGGGGCGAAGCTGACGGAGATAGATATATAATGCCAATACGCAATTAATGCCAATCCGCAATTAATGCCAATCCGCAGTTAATGCCAATCCGCAGTTAAAACGCTACCTTGGAGCGGATTGGCAGATACTATCTTCCGACGCCCGCCCAATGATTTTGGGCGGAATCCAAAAGGGGATAGGTATAAAACGCTACCTTGGAGCGGATTGGCAGATACTATCTTCCGACGCCCGCCCAATGATTTTGGGCGGAATGCCCGCCCGACGATTTTGGGAGGAATTTTAGAAAAGGGACAAGCATGACGAAACGCGCGCTGGAGAAAATACTGAGCCTCATGCCGCAGGCATTGACGGGCGCGGAGGCCGAGATGGAGAGAAAGCTGAAAGCGGCTTTCGGCAACAGGGACTTCTCAGGGGAGATAGGCGCCGAGAAGCGGAAAAACGCCTTTAACTGGCTGGCGCTGGCGGCCCTGGCTCTGTGCCTGGCGCTGGCGGCGCTGGCCGAGGCGGGGCGGTCGGACAGGCCGTTGGAAAATCTGGGAAGGCCGGAGGCCGCGAGGGGGGCCGAGCGGGTGGCGGCCAGAGTGCGGGCCAGCTACGGCGACGGGGAGGCGGTTAGGGACGTGGATATTTACGTCCGCCCCATGGCGCTGGCGGCGGAGGAAAAGCTGCGGCGCATGGAGAGCGCCATGGAACGCCTGCCCGTGATGATACTCGGCGAGAACGAGAGCCTGGACGACGTGGCGTCGGATTTGCGCCTTCTCACGAGGGACTCCGAGACGGGGGTTGACATAACCTGGCGCTCCGACAGGCCTGAAGTCCTGGACGAGGGCGGCGCCCTGAACCCCGTGACGGCGGCGGCGGGCGGGGAGGTGGCGCTGGAGGCGCGGCTGACGCTGGAGGACTTGACGGAGACCGTGGAGCTGACCGCCACCCTGGGCGCCCCCTCGCCCGAGAAGGGGGTGGAGCGGGGGCTGGAAAAGCTTCTGGAGGGGGAGCTGCGGCGGGTGAACGAGTCGCGGGAGGGGGGGGAGCTGGCCCTGCCCTCCGCCGACGAGTACGGCGTGGCCTATCTGTGGGAGGAAAGCCGCAAGAATTATTACCCCGCCCTGCTGCTGGCATTGGCGTTGCTGGGCGCGGCGCTCCACAGGGGCAGATACGGCGGGGTGGAGAGACGGATTAAGAAAGCCAGGGAAGGGATGGCGCGGGACTTCCCCGAGTTCGTGAACAAGCTGCTCATACTGCTGAACGCGGGCATGGTGGTCAGCACGGCCATCGGGCGGATAGTTGACGACTACGAGGCGGGAGGCGGGCGCAAGAGGGAATTGTACGAGGAACTGGCGGCCATACGGCGCAGGATGGGGCAGACGAACGCGTCCTTCGCGGCGGAGCTGAACGCCTTCGCGGCGCGTAGCTCGGTGCGGGAGCTGATGCGCTTCGCCGCCATAGTGTCGGACAACCTGGACAAAGGCAGCTCCCTGGCGGGGAAGCTGAAGCAGGAAGGGGATCTGGTGTGGGCGGCGCGGAGGAAGAAGGCCGAGGAAGCGGGCAGGCTGGCTGAGACCAAGATGGTCATGCCCATGGCGCTGATTCTGCTCGTGCTGATCATGATAACCGTGGCGCCGGCGGCCATGTCCATGTAGGCCGCGCCCGCCCGAGGCCGGCGCGGGTCGCGGGCGGGCCTCGCGGGGCCGAGGCTTAGGCCGGGCTTCGCGGCAGCGGAAGGATTCGCGCTCTAGCGGGAGCCGACGCCGATACGGGGCGTCGTTCATATACATATGCGCGTGCGGCCGCATTCGCAAAAGCAGGTTTCAGACAAAAGAAGCGTTCAGAAAGGAGGTGTATGGCGTGAAAAACAGCAAGAAAGGGATGGAAATGGTTCAAATCGGCATATTGGTCGGTATAGCCGTGTTCCTGGGTTTGATTTTCAAAACACAGATATCCAACTTCATCACGAAGATATTCGGCGATTTGATGGGGGCGGGATTCTGATGCGGAACAGCAAACGAGGCTCTGCCATGGTGGAGGCGGCGCTGGCGCTGCCTCTGGCCATAGGCGCCGTGATGGCGGTGATTTACCTGATGATAAACCTTTACAGCCTGACGGCCCTGCAATCGGCGCTGCACGTGGAACTGCGCGGGGCGGCGGGCGAGAGCAGCGGCCTGACGGGGCGGGAGCTTGCGGAGGGCGGGCCTAAGGACAAGTACAGGGCGGGCGCGGAGGCGACGGGCTTCGAGGTCAAGCGGGAGGCGCTGATGGTGCATCCCTACGTGTTCGCGGCCAAAAAGAAAATCTACGGCGGGAACGCCCTGGTTTTAAAGAAGGCGTCGAGGGAAAGCGGAGGGCGGTGCTATATCGTGGACGAGGTGGGCTTTTTCCGAAGGGCGGACTTCGCCAAGAGACTGGTGGGCCTGAAAGGCGCGGGCGGAGAAGGGGGCTAGGAAGCAATAATCCGCATTCAAAGTGTTCCCTTGAGGCGGATTGGCAGATACTGTCCTCCGACGCCCGCCCAATAATCTTGGGCGGAATTTTAAGAAGGATAAATATAACCAGAGGAAGGTATGGATTAAGGCATGGATCATGGCAAAAAAGGCTCCGTCTCGGTGTTCCTGGTCTTGGCGCTGGCCTCCGCGCTGCTGGTGGCCGCCGTGCTGGTGAGGGCGGCCGGCCTGGCCGCAGGCCGTAGCTACGGGGACGCGGCGTTCCAGATGGCCGGCCGCTCGCTGCTGTCCGAATTCGACAGGCGGCTCTTTGACGACTACGGGTTGTTCGGCATGAGGACGGACGAGGGCGAGGCGGCGCGGAAACTCAGGCGTTACGGGGACGCCAGCCTGAACCGCGGCTCTGAGAGGGGGAGGGGCGCGGTATGGCTCATCCCCTGCGCCGTGGGGGAGGTGGGCGTCGATTTGAAGCAATACTCCCTGTCCGACGTCAACGTGTTTGAGAAACAGATTTTAGACGACGCGAAATACGCCGTCGCCCAGAACCTAAAAGAAACGCTGTTGCCCGAACGGGGCGGCGCGGAAGGCTCGAGCGGCGGCGCGGAGGGGGAGGGCAGGGGCGCGGGCGGCAGGAGCGTCCAAAACCAGGCGGTTATAAACGGGCTGCCCTCAAAGGGCCTGGGAGGCGGGGGCCTGCCCATAGGACAGATGCTGGCCAGGGGCCTACCCACGCCGGAGGAACTGCTGAACGGCACGGCTGACGGGATTCTGACCACCGAGTACATATTGTCCAGATTCGCGGCGGCCAACACGAAAATACCCAAGCTGGCGGCGGGGCACGACAGGTTCTTCCGCAACGAGGCCGAGTACGTTATCGCGGGAAAGTACGACGACGGGGCGAATTACAAGGACGTGACGGGAAAAATCAAGCTGCTGAGGTTCGCCCTGAACGAAGTAACCATCCACACGGACAGGGATATGGCGGCGCGGGTGGACGTGGCCGCAGAGATACTCATGTCCATCATACCGCCCGGCCCCTGGACGCCCTTCATCAGAGAAATGGTGGCGGCGGTCTGGTGCGCAATAGAGACGGAAAACGACATGAAGCTGCTGGAGCAGGGGGAGAAGGTCGCCCTCCACAAGAAATCGCGGAACTGGGCGACCAGCCCGGAGAACGTGGTGGCGGCCATCCTGGAATGCTTCGAGGCGGGGATGGACCCCGTCATCTCCAGCGTGGAGGATCAGGCGAAATACAAGGCGGAGGGCCTTTCGGCCATAAAGCCGCCCGAGTCGGGGGGGGCTGTCATACGTGGATTATCTGCGCGTCTTCCTGTTCTTCACGCCTAGAGAGACGAAGCTGCTACGGGCTATGGATTTAATACAGTTAAACATGAAGATGGACTATTACGGAGATTTCCTCATGCAGGAACATTACGCGGGGGTGCGGTACCAGGTGAAGCTGAATGGCGACAGTCACGCTTATGAGCAGAAATACAGAAAAGACTAAGGGGGCGGCGGGCCGCCCGTCGGCGCCCTTCTCGAAAAGAGGCTCACTCATAGTGGAGACGGCCATCTTCCTGCCGATATTCATCATAGGCGTGCTTACCGTCGCCTATCTTCTGAAGGTGATAGCCGTGCAGGAGAACGTTTTCCACGCGTTCTCCGACGAGATGAGGAACGTGGCGGCGGAGGCCGAGGCCATCCCATACCCGCTGTTCTTTGAGAACGACGTCAAAAAACGGGTCTTGGACGAGAACGGGGACGAGGTCGAGAAGCTGAGGCTGTCAGAACTTTCCTACCGCTACGGCTTGGGCGGGGAGACGGAGCAGATCAGGGCGGCGCTCAGGTACGACGTGGGAGTGAAGCTGCCCAAAAGCGTCATAGGGTCCATACCCGTCTCCGACGTGATAGTGTGCAGGGCGTTCGTAGGGGCCCGCAATTCCGGCGCGCCCATGGGCGCCGAGGGGATAGAGGAAAAAAAGGATTCAGTTACCGTGTGGATATTCCCCAAATCAGGGACGAAATACCACAAGGAGGACTGCACCTACGTGGCCAACCACCCCAAGGAAATGGCGCTGAACGAGGGCGTCAGGAAAAAATACGGGCCTTGCAAGCTATGCAAACCCAAAGACCTGCCCAACGGCAGCCTGGTATATTGCTTCACGGCCAGCGGGGAGGCGTACCATCGCGGGGACTGCTCCGCCGTGGACAAATACGTGGAGTCCATAGAAAAAGACGACGCCGAGGCGAAAGGCTACACGGCTTGCGCGAAGTGCGGAGGGGAGTGAGCCGCCCGCCCAATAATTTTGGGCGGAATTTTAAAAGAGGATAGGTATAATGCCAATCCGCACTTAAAATGCTACCTTGGAGCGGATTGGCAGATACTATCTTCCGACGCCCGCCCAATAATTTTGGGCGGAATTTTAAAAGAGGATATGTATGAGAGGACGCGACGGAAAAAGGAGGCGACATGCCAATAATAGAGATTCCCACAGAGGGCAGGCTGCATGATTTTGAGGTGAAGATACTAACGGGCGGCAGTTGCGGCGCGTTCCTGCCCTGCTACCACCTGACGGAGAACGGGGCGGGCCTGCTGCGCTACGACCTTTCGGGCGCGGCGCCCATAAGCCGCCACCGCTTCCGAGACACGGGCGCGGCGCTGGGGTTTTTGCGGGAGGCGGCGCTGATGATGGCGGAGGCGGAGGACTATCTGCTGAAGCCGGAGCTTATGGCCGCGCCCGGCTGCGTGTTCGCGCGCCTGCGGACAGGCAAGCCGGGCTTCGTCTACGGCTACGGCGTCGGCTCCGTGATCGAATGTTTCAGGGACATGCTGGCGCTGTTAGGGGAGCAGGGCGGCGTCGTGGGCCTGGCTGAGGCGGCCGCCCGCCTGGACGAGTCCATAGCGAGGGAAAGCCCCGACCTGGGCAGGCTGGCCATGATGATTGAGGCGGCCCGCAGGGAATGGGGGATTATATGCCCCGACGAGCCAAGCAAGTGAAAGGAGAGCAAATCCCGCCGAAAATTCATGCTCTTTCCGAGTTAGCTATTCGTGTTAAGCTGTTATACAAGACGGCAGAGGCGCAACAGGATTTTATTGACCGCCTAATACTTCGGAACGCTGTTTCGCGGGGAGATGTTGAATTTCGGCAGATATTATACTATAATGTAAAGATACTATTAATGCTTGGTTAAGCTCATCGCCCTGCGGGCGCCGCGTCGGAGGTGGCGTATGCTGTTCAGTTCCATTGACTTCGCCATATTCCTGCCCGTAGTTTTCGTCCTGTACTGGTTCGGCGCGGGGGAGAGCCTTAGGCGCCGGAACGCGTTGCTCGTCTTGGCCAGCTACGTGTTCTACGGCTGGTGGGACTGGCGCTTCCTCATCCTCATATTCCTCAGCAGTCTGGCCGACTATCTGGTGGGCATAGGGCTGTCCGGGCAGGAAAACGAAAAAACGCGGCGGTTGCTCCTTTTCGCCAGCATGGGCGCCAACCTGGCCTTTCTGGGTTTTTTCAAGTATTTCAATTTTTTCATGGAAAACTTCGCGCGGGCGTTCAGCTTCCTGGGCGTGGGAATCAACGCGCCGCATCTGGCCGTCATCCTGCCTGTGGGGATAAGCTTCTACACATTCCAGACCATGAGCTACTCCATAGACGTGTACAGGAAAAAACTCGAAGCGACGAAAGACTTCGTGTCCTTCGCCGCCTTCGTGTCCTTCTTCCCCCAACTCGTGGCGGGGCCGATAGAACGGGCGGCCAACCTGTTGCCCCAGTTCCGCCGGGAAAGGCGTTTCGACTACGGCAGCGCGGTGGACGGGTGCAGGCAGATGTTGTGGGGGTTTTTCAAGAAAATCGTGATCGCCGACAGCTGCGCCGGCTATGTTGACGCGATTTTCGGCAACTACCAGGATTACGGCTCCGCGACGCTGGCGCTGGGCGCGGCCCTGTTCGCCGTCCAGATTTACGGAGATTTCTCAGGCTACTCTGACATCGCCATAGGCGTGGCTAAATTGTTCGGCTTTACCCTGTCGCGCAATTTCGCTTTCCCGTATTTCTCGCGGGACGTGGCCGAGTTCTGGCGGCGCTGGCACATATCCCTGACCACCTGGTTCAGGGACTACGTGTATATCCCCTTGGGGGGAAGCCGCGGGGGCGTGGCGATGAGCGCGCGCAACACGCTGGCGGTGTTCCTGATAAGCGGGCTTTGGCACGGGGCGAAATGGACTTTCGTGCTGTGGGGGCTGATAAACGCGCTGTGGTTCCTGCCTCTGTTGCTGCTGAAAAGAAACAGGGAAAACTTGGACGTGGTCGCCGCAGGAAGGATGTTGCCCTCCCCTGGTGAGCTGTTTTCCATAGCGTCCACATTTTGTCTGACGACCTTCGCCTGGATTTTCTTTCGCTCGGAAAGCGTGCCTGACGCCCTGAGCTACATAGCGAGAATCTTCACAGGGCCGTTTTTTTCCGCCTCAGCGCCGCCGCTAAACAAGTTTGCCGTCGTCCAGGCGGCGATGCTGGCGTTCTTCGCGGCTGCGGAGTGGCTCGGGCGGGAAAACCGCTACGCCATAGAGCGCCTGGATGTCGGGAAAGGGTTCAGGCGGGCGCTGTACTATGGGGTGCTGGGAGTCATCCTGTTGTTCAGCGGGACGCCTCAGACGTTCATCTACTTCCAATTTTAGCGCCGCGTTCGACGTGAATTCGCGCCGGAAATGCTGCCATGGGCGAACTGGCGGTCGCCCTCTTCGGCAGGGAAAGGCGTAAAAGGAGGAAAAGTGAGGAAATTTTTACGCGGGGCGGCCATATTCCTGGCGCCCGTCCTGGCGGCGTTGCTGCTCATGGAAATCTTCCTGCGGGCCATTCCCAACGATTACTCGTACAAAAAGGCTCAACTGTTGAAGGATGCCGACAATATACGGATTCTGGTTTTAGGCAGCTCCCATGCCCTCCATGGGGTGAACCCCGATTATTTCTCCCTGGACGGGTTTAACCTGGCCAACACGTCCCAGTCGCTGGATTTGGATTACGAAATGCTGAAGAAGTACGGGGCCGAACTGGGCGGCCTGAAATACGTGGTGGTCTCCGTCTCGTATTTCAGCATGTTCGCGCGCATGGAGGGCGGAAGCGAGGAATGGCGGCTGAAAAACTATATTCTTTACTATGGCCTAGACGTGGGCGGGGCGGCGTGGTCGCCCTCGAACCGTTTTGAGATTTTGAACGGCACCATGCTCCAGAAGGTCCAGAGGGCGTACCGCTATCTGTTCAAAAGGGCCTCTCTGCTGGAGGTGACGGCCAAGGGTTACATGCCGAACGCCGCGGTCGCCCAATCTTTGGAAAAGACGGGAGCAGAGGCGGCTTCGCGGCACACGAATCCTGACACGGGCATGTTCGCTCGCAACAAGGAGGTCGTCGAGGAAATCATAAGCTGGTGCGAGGAGCGGCGCGTGGAGCTGATTTTCGTCACGTTGCCCGCCCACCGCGCGTACAGTGGCAAGCTGGACAGGAGCCAATGGGAGGCGACGGTCAGCTACATGGAGTCCCTGGCCGGGAGCCACGGGCGCGTCCGTTACTACAACCTGCTGGAGGACGGGAGGTTCACGGACGGCTGCTTTTATGACGCGGACCATCTGAACGACAAGGGCGCGGAGAAGCTTACCCGTTTCCTGGACGGCGTCATAATGGGGATGGAGGGGCCTGCGGGGCCCCGGACACAGCGGCCGAAAGGCTGAAAGCCTGAAAGCCATGAGCGGGAAGGGCGCGCG
>JAIRPE010000129.1 GCA_031257175.1 Eubacteriales Family XIII. Incertae Sedis bacterium
CACGTGGTAATAGGGGAGTCCCACGAGGCCATGGGGCCGGGCAACATCATCAGCCTGCTTAGGGACAGCCTCAAGGGCAAGGCGGAGCTGGTGGAGGTGCCGTCGTAGGGATGGCGGCGGGCCACCCCATCATCGAGCCGGGCAGACCCCGGCCTCGCAGCCCTCATCCACGCCGCCGTAGTCCGTCTCCTCCTTCTCATACCTGGAAATCAGCGAGGGGGCAAAAGGCTTCATGGATTCCACGCGCCTCTCATATTCATCCTCCGTGATCTCCTCATAGGGCAGAAGCTCGTAAAAATTGTCGTCAAAGGCCAAGAAGGACAGCGCCAGCGTCTCGTCCCAATGCTCCCAGACCCATTCCTCCACCTCGTCCCACTCGCCCTCCCTCACGTGTATGGTGATGGAACAGTTGTGATCCGCGTAATGCTCCATGAACATGCGGTATATCTCCAGTTGCCTGACCGCAGGCACGTCCCGCTTAAACGCGCCTGGCGGCGCCTTGACCGGGAACTCCACCACCTTGGTCACGCAGTCCTCCGCGCTTTGCCCCGCCTCGGGCAGCATCGGGTAGCCCAATTCCTCGCACACCTTGGCCAGCGGGTCGTCGCTGCTCACGCGCACGCGGCGCAGATAATAAGGGGCATGGGAAAAATGCGCGCCGTTGGACACTGCGGGCAACAGGCTCAACGTCCCCTCGGGCTTGATGGCGGTGACCAACAGCGGGGGGCTCATGCCCAGCTCCGCGGCGCACTCGACCGCGGCCTCCCTGGCCGTCGCCCGCAACTCGCGCAAAAGGGCCGTCTGCGCCTCGTCGTCGTAGGACAGCGCGTTCACCAAATCCTGCCACCCCGTCAATGAACAGCCCAACAGCCGATCCCGCTGCTGCACTGCGTCCCACTCGGGTATTTCCATCTCCGTGCAGGTCATGCGGTATCCCGCCCGCGCCGACAGTCGTTGCGCCCGTAGCAACCCGTCCCGATCCAGCGCCCCGTCCTTCACGAAGGCCATCACGTTCACCGTGGTCAGATTGCACAATCCCTTGGAATCCAGCAATATCTCCGCGCAAGGGTTCACGCCCTGGAAATTCGGCCTCCGTCTCTTGCCCTCCGCCTCGTTCACCCAGCCCGGCTCCCCGGAATGCCGCATCTGCCTAAAATGCCGCCGCAGCGCGTCCCTGTCGGGCTTCCTCCTGTAATAGATGGAGTTGTTGCTCATCTGCCGATGGGCTATCTCCTGATCAATGACCCATTCTCCGTCTATTTTCTTGTACAATCCGCTCTTGGCGCCTATGCAGTCCTCGTCGTCCTGATCCACCAAAACGATTTCCGCGGTTCGCCGCACGCCGCCCACCACCACGTTCTCGCCGATGATGTTCGCCACGTCCAGGCAGTCGATGGGCCGCAGCTTGACCTTGCCCGCACTTTGACGCGCCGTCGCCGCCTTTTCGATGACCCGCTGGATTTTCATGAACATGTTCTTCATGCTCTGATGCCCGCTGGCCGTCCCGCCGAAGGTCTTTAGCCGCTCCCCTTTGGGTCGCACGTGGTCGTAGTTCAGTATCACCTTGTCTATCTTGCGGTACTCGGCGCCGTACAGGCTCCTCAGGAAATAATCCATGGCCTGCGTCCAGCCTTCCTTGCTGTCCCCCACGGTTATCTTCATAGCGCGGTTGCCGATGAACTCCAGGGACGTGCTTTCCTGCCTGAACGCTCTGGGCACGGGCGCGTATGCCTCGTGGACGATTTCAACCCCCGTCCTTACAGGCGGCAGCTTCGCCACGTCCGAAATGAGGACGCGGACGCCCACGCCCGAGCCTACCATCAGCAGGTAAAAAATGTCCCGGAAGGCTGAAAAGCTGTCTATCACCTGAAAAGAGCAGTTGTAATTCGACATGGGATAATAGAGGGACACGTCCGTGCCGCCCGCCCACAGAGTTCTGCCTGAAAGGAACTGCCGCAGGTTATAGACATTGTCGTAAAGCTCCTCGGCCTCCTCGCGGGAGGTGGGGGCCAGCCCGCAGTTGTACTCCACCGCCCTGCGCGCGGTCTCCCACCAATGCTCCCTCCGCGATTCTTCAGGCACCCAGCGGGAATAAGTCCTGTAATATATGAAGCTGCCCAACTGGCCCATGGGCGGCGGCGCTTGCTTGAACCTGCCGACGAAGGCGTCGGAGATGAGGCGTCCCTCCCGCCCCTCCGTGTCAGTCGCGGCATAGCCCGCAACAACGCCTTCGCCTCTTCCGTAGGGCCCTGTCGGGGCCTCCGACAGGGCGCGTTTTATGACGGGCCGTGTTTTCGTGTCGTCAAAGGTGTTTTGTCTGTTCATTTTCTCTCCCATATGCCTGTATTTTTGCCTGTGTCGTCGTCGTGTATCGCTGGGTCGCAGATCAGGCGGCCCGTGAGCCCCATCGTCCCCATAGAACCGTGGATTCGCGGCGACAAACCCGATATATTGCGCATAATATCCGCTTATTAGGCGTAATATACATTATATAGTATAGCGCTGCTCTATGCAAGCCCCTTTTATTTTGCGCCTTTCAGGCGCCCGCTCAGTTTTCGCAGAGAGCCTGGGCGGCGGCCTCTTGCTGTTTGCTTGAAACTTTGGACAGATATTGACATTTGGCACCGAATTTTGTACAATATTATGGGGAATGACAATAAAAAGGGTGAGAGGTGAGATGGAGGGTAAATATGTTGCCGTGAACGAGAAAGAGGCTCTGCAACGGCGGGAACGTCTGCTTTCGGCCGTCAATCAGGTCGCTTCGCTTCTGATGTCAAAATTCAACATAAATTCAATTTTGAGCTATATACCCGAAGCGCTCAGAATATTGGCGGAAAGCGTGCATGTTGATCGCGCCTATCTGTGGAGAAACAGGGAAATCGACGGGATCTTGCACAGCCGCCAAATAGCCATATGGAAACGAAACGGCGATTTGCCGCCACTGGAAGAACTGCCCTTTTCCAAAGTGCTCAAGGGGATGCCCGGCGTAAGGCCCGACGGGCTGGATATAATCAATATGATGGTAAGGGATATACCGCAGGGCGCCATCGACCATGCCAAGACCATTGGGATGAAGTCCTTGCTGGTGATTCCCATTACCTTAGACGGCATTTTTTGGGGATTCATAACCTTCGAGGATTTCAGCAGGGAACGCCATTTTGAAAAAGAGGAGGAGGACATTATGTCGTCCGGCGGCATGATAGCGGCGGCGGCGCTGTGGAGAGCCGAAATGGTGGCGGGCATCATCGAGGCCAAGGATGAAGCCCAGGCAAACGCCAGAGCCAAAAGCGAGTTCCTTTCGCGCATGAGCCATGAGATCCGCACGCCGATGAACGCCATTATAGGCATGACCGCCATCGCCAAGAAAGCTAAGGACATGAAGCGCGTAAACGACTGTCTCAACAAGATAGATGATTCCTCGCGGCAGTTGCTCAGCATTATCAACGACGTGTTGGACATGTCGAAAATTGAGTCGGGAAAGCTCGAGATATCGGAAAACGAGTTTAATTTCGACAACCTGATAGAACATGTGATTAACGTCATGCAGGTCAAGCTGGACGAGAAAAAACAGAAGCTGTGCTTGGACTATCCTCGTTCCTTTGACAGACGTTTGATCGCCGATGAGCTGAGGTTGTCGCAGGTGCTGATAAACCTGCTTTCCAACGCGAACAAATTTACCTGCGATAATGGCAGGATAGACCTGCGCGTTCGCGGCTCCGACGGCGAAGAAGGCGCCTGCGCGTCGCTTCGCGTGGAAGTGGAGGACAACGGCATAGGCATCACGGAGGAGCAGATGGGGCGTCTGTTCAACTCCTTCGAGCAGGCCGACGGCGGCATTACCAGAAAATACGGCGGAAGCGGGTTGGGGCTGGCTCTCAGCAAAAAGATCGTGGAGCTGATGGGTGGGAGCATATGGGTCGAAAGCGAATACGGCAAAGGCTCGCGTTTTATTTTCGAGGTGAGGGTTAAATGGGGTAGGGCGGTGGACGCGTCCACCCGCGCCAGCCACGAGCGTTATCCCCAGTTGTCGCCGGAAGGCCCGCAAAACGCGGCAAACCGCAAGGGGGTCGTCAAAACCCGCGAGAAGCCTGAAGGCGAGGGGGACGCGGCGCCTGATTGGGGCGATAAAAAACTGCTGTTGGTGGAGGACATCGAGATCAACCGGGAGATCATAATAGGTCTGCTGGCTGAAACCGGCGTCGCGGTGGAATGCTCTGAAAACGGCCTGGAAGCATTGCGGCGCACTGAGGGCGGCGAGAAGTTCGATCTCATTCTCATGGACATGCAGATGCCCGAGATGGACGGCATAGGAGCCACCATGGCTATACGCCGCCTCGACGGGGACTACGCAAAAACCGTTCCCATAATAGCCATGACGGCCAACGCTTTTAAGGACGATGTGGAAAACTGCCTGAAGGCGGGAATGGACGGGCATATAGCGAAACCGGTGGAGGTCAGCGTGCTCATGGGCGTTCTGACGGGCTATCTGGGATACGGTCGGGCGTAAAAGGCCGACGCCCCTCAGAAAACCCAAGGGGCGTCGAACCGATGGAGCAATGGCAACAATTTTTGGACGCTCGCGGCGTCTGGAACTACTGAACCGTCAGATGCACGTTTTTGGTGCGTTCGCTCCCGTCCATCAACTTCACTGTCAATATCGCGTTCCCTTTGAGCTTCAAGGTCACTATGCCTTTAGTCTTGTCGTCGAAGCTGGCCACGTTGGGGTTGTTCGAATAGAACTCGAAGTTCGCGGCCACGCCTCCTGTGTCGAGCCTCAACTCAAAAGCCTTCGTGGAGAGGTACTCGTATATCCTTATTCCGTTGAGTACCTTGAAATCGACTACCACCGGGGCTTCCCTCTCCAGGGCGTCTATGGCGTCGTAGATCTCCTGGGTGGCGTCCACGGTGTCGATGTAGTCGTCCAGGCTGTAGATCTTGTCATCGTAGACCTTGCCGCCGTTATCCTTGGAGTCCACGTACCTCTCCCAGCTCTCGTCGGTGTAGACGCCCGAACCCGTGCTGGTTCTCCATCCGTTCTCGTTCGGATAGTTCTCAAGCGTGGTATCAAGATCATCAGGGTAGGTGTTCAAGGCGTCCTGCAGCTCTATCCTGGGTATCACGCCCAGCACCGCGTAGAAGGCGGATTTGGTGATCTCCCCGACGACCGCCGTGTTAGGCGAAGTCCAAAGGCTGGCGCCGGCGGTCTTGTTGGACGTGCGGTCGTCATTGATGCCGTCGAAGCGCACGGATATGAGGCCGTCGTCGCCCTTAGTCTTGCTGTACTTCATGAGCATGGTCAGCAGGTCGGCGGCGAAGTCGGCCTGTTTTATTTTCACCTGGTCGTCGTTGGCCAGGCCGGTGTTAAGTTCCAGCCCCCAGTCACCCAGTCTAATGACGGAAGGGTTGGAGGTGTTGAAGGTGGTGCCGTCGCCATTGTCCCTCAGCGCGTAGTAGGACTGACCGTTGTAAGTCAAGGCTGTGGGGGACGTGATGGCCCTCACGGGGGAGGCGGGATCGTATGCCGGATTCAGCACCATGTCAGTCCTGATATCGACGGTGACGCTGATCTCGTCCGCGGCGCCGCTGAACTTCTTTATGGCATTCTCAAAGTTGACTATGGCGCCCGGGTTCGCCGAGGTGAGCTTCGCCACTATGCCGAAGCCGTCCACCTTCTTGTTGTTGGGGTCTCTGTTCAGATACCTGAGCAGTTGATCCGCCGACTCCACCTGCTCGTTGCTCGGCGTGTTCACGGCGAAGGTTTCGTTGAGGTAGAATTTCCATGATTTACCAATGCCGAGTGAATAATATTTAGCTGTGTCGAACGCATATTCGACAAACGTGGCCGCCGCTTCTGTAACTGTTAATGTCGTGGACTCAGGGCTAAACACGTTACCCCACACGCCTTCGGGATAGGAGGCTTCATTTCGAATTTTGCCAGTATAACTGTCCAAGATATCTCCGAACACGTCCCACGCGTAAATGACATCGCTATAGCCACTATAGTAATCAAGTATGCTCCATATGTAGGAAGAAATCCGAGACTGCATTAAGTCTGGAGAAGCCCAAACCGTATTTTCAGGATGGTCATAATCATAGTAATAGTCCTCGCAGAAGAAGTAGATGGGAATGTCTTTTCCGCTGTTCGAGAAAATCGGCAACCTAAGGATTTTCTTGTCAGACGGATGGTTGTCGTTATACTCCCTTACATCATTAAGCACGTTGATAATATTCTGATCCGCATTCACATAAACCTCATACCTTGCTACTTCTATTTGGGCGAGAGCCTGAGCCAGAGTGAGTTTGCCAGGTCCATAGTAATTCGGATCACAACGTCTCATACGGTCGGCAACCACTTCCTTGAAAATAGTGCTAGTATCGCTGGTATCTTGGTCAGGCCCAAGATGCGACGCCACACTAAAATTTGAGATAGTGTAAGCCGAGAACTGGCTGGAACCCTTGGGGGTCAAGATGTCCTCAGCCGGGGCGTACAGACCGAGGTTAAAATAATCGGTGTACGCCTGAGCCAGCGTGGGCACATCGCGGCTCGACGCGAAGGTCGTTCCGCCGAACGTGGAGCATACCAGGATCAAGGCGACGGCGACCGCGATCCCTCTTTTGGTTGACTTGCGCATAACTTTACCTCCTTAACAATTTTGACATGCGTTAACATGCACTATACC
>JAIRPE010000026.1 GCA_031257175.1 Eubacteriales Family XIII. Incertae Sedis bacterium
CCCTTCGCGGCGTCCCTGTCGTCTTGGGAGTTGTAGGTCCTGCCCACCACCACGTTGAAGCCCGGCGCCTTCCACTCCATGTCTGTGTAGTTGCGGGCCAGGTTGCCCGTCAGGTTCACGTCCTCCTCTCCCAGATGGCGGTAGTCCGTCGAGGACTCCCGCAGATCCGCGTATTCGACGGTTCCTATGACAGCGCTGTTGTCCATGCCGCCCAACACGTAGAGCCTGTCCCCTATTATGGCAGCTCCCGCCATGTATCTGTAGGCGTTCGGCCCGTCCCAAACGAACCACTTATCCAAAGCGGGGCTGTACTCATGGACGTAGGGGACGTCGGGCAGGAATTCCATGTTCACGGAACCCCCTCCCACCATGTACATATTCTCTCTGGCGGCGGTCGCCGCCAGCCCGAAGGCGTTGGGCATGGGGCTCTTCGTGAGATCCCACTGCCGAGTTTCCAAATCGTACACGTAAAGGCTGTTCGTCGGCGCTCTCATCATCTCGTAGTCGGCCAGCGTGTATCCTCCCGCCACATAGACCTTGTCGCCGAACAGGGCGGCGGAAGCGCCGGATTTCTTTCCGGGCATAGGATCCAATTTTTCCCATTTATTTTGGGCGGGGTCGTAACAAAGAACCGTGGTCTTGGCTTGCCCCGCGGCGCCGGTGTTGCCGCCGAAGGTATATATTTTCCCCTTCCAGACGACGGTCGCCAGATTTGAAGCGACCTCGCCGGCGCTGGCTTTCCTCACCCACGCGCCCGTGGCGGGGTCATATTCCTCAACCGTGTAGGTGTGCGCCCTTTTCGATGTCTTGCCGCCGATGGCGTAAAATTTTCCGCCCACCGCCACCAGGCTCAAGTTCCCCCTGGCCTCGTTCATGTCCGCGAGCTTCGTGACCGCGCCCGTGTCCGGGTCGTATTTCTCAAAAGTCTTTACCGGCGTGGCCTCCACGTCGTTGCTGTATGTTTTGAATCCTCCGGCAACGTATATCTCGCCGTTGTAAACCGTGCATCCGATGGCAGCCTTTGGCTCGCTTAACGCGAACGCCTCTTTCCATACGGACGAAGGAGGGGAATACGGAAGCAGCGCCGTGGCGAAAGAGCCTCCGTCCTCATTTCCGAACAGGTATGTTTTCCCCGCCATCGAAGCCGTCATGACTATCCTTCTGAAATCAAAATACGTCCTGAACTGGCTCGCGTTCCCGGTGGCCGCCGAATATTCCCCCACGTCACCGTAACGTTCGGAAATGCCTGACGGGAAGCTGAAAATCCTGCTACCCAGAGCGGCCACGTTCCCGGTGAACGTCCGCGGCGCCGCGCCCGCCGCGAACGCGCCGCCCTCACCTTTGATGAAAAGCTCGCTGTCCGGATAGAGCAAATAAAGATCGCTTCCCAAGGCGACGGCGCTCAGCTTTCCTGTGCCCGGCAAGGGCGTGGTTATGTCAGCCAGGCCGGCCACCGTCCCCGTCACGGGGTCATACGTCCGCACGCTCCTGCGGGAGGCGGATATCGTCGTCACTATATATATCTTGCCCGACCAGAACGCCAGAACGGCGGCGCCCGCTCCGGCGCTGACGGTGGCTTTCAGCGTCCAGGCGTCGGCGACAGGGTCGTACTCGTACAGCTTTTTGGGTTCGGCGGCTGAGGCCGTCGCCGTGCCTGAAAGATAGAGCTTGCCATACCCTGCGGCGGCCGATATGTTGTAAAGGGTTTCCGGGACGTCGGCTTTCCGCGTCAGCCCTCCGCTTTCAGGGATATATTGGAACAATTTGTCGGAGCGCGTCTCCGCGCCGTTCACGAGCTGACGTCCGCCTACGACGTAGAGCCTCCCGCCGAGCCCGACCGTCTCGAAGTCCGCCAGAGGGACAGGCAGAGAGACCTTGCCGCCGTACCCTAGATCAAACTCCTCCACAAGGCCCGTGACATTCTCTCCCGTCGTGAACGTGCGCCCGTCGCTGTAAATCTCTTGTTCCAACCCGTAAACGCCGCCTATCAGATAGACTTTGCCGTCCATTTCCGCCGCGCCCATATGAGCCCTGGCGAGGGACATGTGGCTGTAGCTGCCCACGCCGCCTGCGGCGTTCAGCTCCGAATGCCTGATGTTGGACGTGTACTGCAAAGCCCTGTAGAACGTTTCGTCCCACATCCTTATTATCTTTTTGGGTATGCTGCCTCCGAACGACACCTGATGGCTCCCCTTGGCGACGGCTGAATGGTATTGGAGGGGGCGGGGCACGGCTCGCCCGTAGTTGGAGCCTTTCGCGGGGTCATAGACTATCTGCATGTCATAGAGCCGCACGAAATTGTCGTTCGTGCTGTTGGTCCTCCCACCCTCCGTGTATATCCGCCCGTCGAAGAACACCGCGCTGTGCCCGTAAAGTTTGGTCGGCAACCCTGTCGGCATCACCCGCCAGGTATTGGCGCCCAAGTCGTACTCGGCCACTCTGTTCTCGTTCGCGCCGCCCAGAATATACGCCTTGCCGTTATCAGGGTCAAGAGCGGCCGCGAAGCCCCCGGGGTTGTAGGGCATGGCGCCGGGCAGGAGGGACCAGTTGCCTGTGGCAGGGTCGAAAGTCTCCACCGTGCCGACGTCGTCGCCGCCTATAGCGTAGATTTTGCCGCCAAAGGCGAAAGCGGCGAAAGCTCCCCTTTCTTTTTTCATGGCGGGGGCCGTTTCCCATCGGTCGGTCTTAGGGTCATATGCCTCCGCGGTCTTGCTCCTGGCCCCGCGGCTGCCTCCGCCGCCCAGGGCGTATATTTTACCGTTCAGCGCGACCGCCGCCAAGTTTCCTCTGGGCGTGGTCATGCCGCGCCTGACGGTCATCATGTTCTCCGCGCCCGAAAGCTCGTAGCCGTCTCCCGCCTCGTCGTTCGGATCCCATTCGGGGTTTATGTCCTCCATGGGGCCGTCGGGTATGTCTATGACGTTTTTCAGACCTAATGACTTCCTGTCCAAAACTCTGTCCGGCATTCCCGCAAGGGGCGCTTCGGGCTCATCGCGCTCGCCCTCGCCCAAACCGTGTACCGCGCCCAACGAGAATCCCGGCGCCCCCCGCCTTAATCCCTCAAGCGTCACGCTCAGCTTGTTCCCGTCCCTTACCTTGCCTTTTAAACCAGTCACTATGTCGGCCATGCCCAGCAGGCCGTCCTTCAGTTCCCGCGCCGTGAGGCTCGGCCGTGCGCTTTTCAGCAGCGCGGCGGCGCCCGCCGCGTAGGCCGCCGCCATGGAGGCGCCGTTCTGAAAGTTGTGGCCGCCGTCTGTCCACGCCCCGTATATTTCCGCGCCCGGCGCCGCCAAATCAACGGTCTCCGCGCCCCAGTTGGAGAAACGGCTGAGTTTGCCGTCCCTGCCCAGGGAAGCGACGGACAGCACGTTAGGCAGGCCGAAGGCCGCAGGGTACACGGGGTATTTCCCTATGTCGTAGCCGCCGTTACCCGCCGCGCAGACGAACAGCATGGCGCTGCGCTCCATGGCTTCGCGGAGCGCGGGGTTGTCGCTCCGTGAGCCGAAGCTCATGTTGGCCACGGACGCGCCGTGGGACTCGGCGTATTCTATGGCTTCTATTATGTCGCTGGTGTAGGCCGCGCCCCCTTGGAACACCTTCAGCGGCAACGCCATGGCCTCGGGAGCCACGCCCGCCGTCCCCGCGCCGTCCAGAGCGGCGGCTATGGTTCCGGCCACGTGGGTGCCGTGCCATTGGTCGTATTTCCATTCGTCGTCATCCACTGCGGCGTCGTCGTTCACGAAGTCCCAGCCGGGCAGGAGCCGCCCGGCCAGGTCCGGATGGGACGTGTCGAAGCCCGTGTCCAGCACGGCCACTATGACGCCCGCGCCCTTCGTGGCCTCCCAGGCGCCCAAGACGCCTGCGTCCATGTTGACGGCTCGCCCTTGGGCGTCCGATATGACGTTGTGGTGGCCCCACAGGTTCCCAAGCTCCGGACTGACTTCCGAGGGCCCGACGTCTATATCCATGGCGGAGACCTGCATCTCGTAATCCGGCTGTATGTATTCTATGTCAAGAGCGTCCTCACCGCTCATGCCTTCTATGAGTTCCGCCACCGTGACGTTCTTGCCCGCCTCGACCAGCGCCACGCCTTGGCTTTCTGTCAGGGATTTTATCCTCAGGCCGTTGGCTTTTGCGGACTTTCTGAGCTTTGCCTCCAGGACTGACTGGAACTCGGCTATGTCCCTGTTTCTGAACCTAGGCTTGACCCTGCTCTTGACGCCGTCAGACGTCTTCGCGTTCGCGAAGGCTCTGTACGGCGGCTCAGTGCCGCCGCGTAGAGCGTCCGCCGCAGTTTCTTCTCCGTCAGGGGACGCGCCATCCTCTTCTTCCCTGTATTTGATGATATATCTGCTATAGGCGGATTCTCGACCGTCGCCGAAAACAGCCTCGAACTCAGCGGCCTCATAGAAGGGCGCGTCGCCTTCATCGGGAGCGATGTCAGGAGTTGAGGCGCCCTTGCCTTCCCGGATGTCCGAACCGTCTTCCCCGCCGTTCGTGACGTTTTCCGGTCCGAATGCCTCCGCGCCTTCATCTGAGCCCACGACAGGCGCGTCGTCCATGGCCAATATCCTCTCGTAGGCCGCCTGCTCCAAATATCCGTCTCCCAACGCCTTGGCGGTGGCTTCCGCGCATGTGGACGTGATTATGAAAACAACGCATACAGCGAGTGAAACCGATTTTTGAAACATTTTACGTACATTCGCATTTTTTGACTTTATATTCGCCGTCCTCATTTTGCCCTCCTATGAATCTGTACTGCCCCTTACTTAAATCCGCCCGAAATTATCGGACGAGCGGCGGAAAACAACATCTGCCAATCCGCTCCAAGGCAACATTCCAAATGCGGATTAGCATCAGGCTCTTCCTGCGTTTCAACGTTTCTTAATCCAACATTGAACATTTATGGATTTTAGTTCCTTGAATCCTTGGGCATAGTCTAACAGATTTCTGCAAGCATTTCAATAGTATTTGATATAATTGAAAATTCAAAAAATTCTTTTTCTGCCTGTCACGCCTTAACGTTTATACATGTCATATAACACAATTTCGCACACAATGTCGGGCGCGTACCCGATGGGATTTCTATATGCGATACTTTGCCGCAATTATGTTAATCGCATTATATATGCTATATTCCCAATCCATAATTCATTCAGGCCGCTCAAACATTATCAACGCGATAAAATTACAAATGCATGTCATAAAATTTTGTTGCTGTGCGGGATTAATAACCGTACTTACTTGTATTTGTTAAAAAAGTATGCAATACTATTGTAAGTAAGTTTTACCCATATAAACATGCAAATTCTAGGAGGAAACATGATGAAAGCATCGAAAACACGTAAACTGCCTATCGTGGCGCTGGCGTTAACGCTGGCGTTAGCCCTGGCGACGCCGCTGACCGCCAGCGCGTTGCAAATCACGGGCGCCGTGACCGCCGAGGGCGGCTCGGGAAACATCGTCATCAACGCTAAGGGCGGCTCCCAGGTCGCTGCAGGCTCCGCCTACAAGACCGTGGTGGACATCAACTGCGCGGGCGTCAAAGGCATAGCCGCCGCCGCGAAGCCCCTTCAGATCGCCGTCAAAGAGTTCGGCGGCGACGCTGAGACGGTGAGCCCGGTCAACGGAAGCAACGTGGGCAGGTTCGAGTACAAAACCATCGACCCCGTCGCCGGAAAAACCATAGTGTACGCGGTGCGGACGAAACAGGGCGCTACGCTGGCGCGTTACGGGATCACCTTCGACGCCCAGGGCGTCCCGTCGAACACCTACGCCGTCCTGACGGGCAAAACCATAGTCAACGCGGTCGTCGATGGCGAAGGCGCGGCGTCAGCCGTGTACCTGACCCAGAACGGTTATTGGCCGGAACCCGTGACCGAGACGCCCGTGGCCTTGCCCTACGCGGCGGACACCGGCTACTTCTGGGAGGCGCTCTCCCTGACGGCGGCCCCTGCGGAGGGGTGGAAATTCGCGGGCTGGTACCTGAACGAGGCCCTCGTGTCCACTGCGGACACCCTAGGCGCCAGGCTGGAATCGGGCGACGTGACCTACACCGCCAGATTCGTCCCCGACAATCCCCAAGATGGACTGCAGAAACTCGCTATGAAGGCCGCGCTCCAACCTGCGGACGGGATGAACTGGGACTTCTACGAGGGCGACCTGATAGCGGAGATCGCCTATGACCTAGACCTCAGCGCCTACGGGGCGGCCTACACCTACACCGTGCCCTACGCCTATGACGGCCAGGCGGTCAACTTCAGCGTCCCGACCCTGTACGCCAAGGATATCTCCCAGACCAGCCTGTTTTCTGACCACGGCTACGCTCTGGAGGTCAGCGACGCCGACGGCAACTGGGTGTACAGCGACAGATACAACAACAATGTGGGGGAACCGGGCGAGGACGGCCTTAGCGCGGTGACGATCTCAGGCACGGAGTTCGGCAGCGGAGCCGGCGGCTTTGTGCTGGGCGCCAATGCGAGCGGGCTGACCATCAGCGTGAAGGATTCCAAACGCTCGAGCGGCGACGGTTGGGCCGAAGCCTTCCGCGTCAATGTGGAGCGGGCGGATAACCCCGCGCTGGGCATCATTATCAATGGCAAAAAATACTATGACGGCGAGTCCGCGACCATAGCCGCCCCATTGGCGAAGGCGGACGTGACCGCGCCCGACGCTACCAAAACCCTGTCCTTCAAGGATTCTGAGGGCGCCAACGCGAAGGCGAACGTGCTGGCGGGCGAGTACACTATTATCGCCACGAAGGTGACGGGGACGGGAAAGAACAAGATCACTGAGGAGGCGGCCGTCACCCTGACGGTGACGAAGGCCATCCAGGAAATCCAGTTCAGCGGGGCCCAGGCGGGCTGGAAGGGCAACTCGAAAACAGAGGCTTATTACAAGTACAACGCCACGGTTCTGTACACCGACGGCAGCAAGGAAACCTTCAAGGAAACCACGGAAAACCTGCTTGTGGGCGCGAAATTCGACAAGACCGACGGGAAGAACGTGGTTCGGGACACCGTCGAGTATCTGCGCCACTATGACCTCACGACCTACGACGCGGCCATCGACGTGACCGGCACGATATCGAACGCGGAGGGCGACGGTAAAACTATCGCGCTGATCAGCGCGGACGCAACGCTCTGCGACGGCGGGCACATAGTCGCGCCGCCCCCCGCGCCCACGACCGCCGCGGAACTGCAAGACGCCATAGATCAGGGCGGCGCCGTGGATATGGGCGGCGGGACTATTGACGCCGGCGAAGTTATCTGGCTGGGAGGCGACGTTTCGCTCAACAACGGCACGGTGGCGTCTTCAAACGACGTCGGGCTGTGGGTGGATTACGATGGCTCGAACGTGACGCTAACGAACGTGGGAATCAACGCCGGCGGCGCTTATGGGGTGTTCGTGCAGGGCGCGGGCTCAAACGTGACGCTGGCTGACGTGGATATCAACGCGGGCAACGGCATGGCGCTGATGCTGTACAGCGCGGACTGCGCCGTCACTCTTGAGGACGTGACGGTGGAGGCCAAGAGCAGCTCGTTGTATTTGTACGGCAGCAACAACGTGGTGACGGTCAACGGGGGCTCGTTCACAGGCGGGCATGTCGGCTCGGGCACAGGCATAATAACCACGGCAAACGTGTCGGGCAACAAGATAACCGTGACAGGCGCGACGTTCATTCTGGACACGACGACGACCACAAGCCCGTATTTCGTGTACCTCAACGGAAACGGCAATATCATCAACTTCGTGGACTGCACGTTCATACGGATAAACGCGGGCGGGGCGCGGCAGACCTTGTCCGCCTCGGACTTGACGTCCGGTCAGTTCTATACGAACAACAACTGCGCGATAGCGTTCAACAATGTGATCACGAAGGGCAACAAGAATTTGCAGCTCCCGTGACAGTCTTAATGACTATGCCCTAAGGCTGGCCGAAAGAGCCCGGCCGCCGCGCCGTCGCGCGGCGGCCGGGGTTG
>JAIRPE010000058.1 GCA_031257175.1 Eubacteriales Family XIII. Incertae Sedis bacterium
GGATCAGTATTATTGCTCCGTTCTTTAGGATATTATATCAGAAAGGAAGTGACAGAGGAAGCGGAAAAATGTTACATTTCGCCACAGGTTCAGCATGCGGCCCCGACGGGGTCGCTACACGTCAGTTCCGTGATATATGGCGGTTAGCAGCTTTTCCATCTCAGCGGGCGTGATGTTTCTCGGATTCGCGCCCGTGCAAGCGTCGCCCACGGCATTTTTCGCTATATCGGGCAGCTTCGCCAAAAATTCGTCTTCCTTAACACCCCATTTGCTCAATGATTCAGGAATGCCGAATTTCACGTTGCACTCACCTATCTTGTCGATCAAACCGCAGACAAGAGATGCGTCGTCGTTTCCGAGAATACCCGACGCTTTGGCTATGTCCCCGTAGCGTTTAGATGTCGCCGCGTCCTTAGCGTTGTACTTGATCACGTAAGGCAGATATATGGCGTTGGCGCAGCCGTGAGGGATATGCCCGCCTTCGAACGCCGTTCCCGTTTTATGGGCCAACGAGTGAGTAATACCCAGTAGCGCGTTCGAAAAGGCCATTCCTGCCAAACATTGGGCATAGTGCATTTGCTCACGAGCGAATTTGTCGCCTTCATAGGATGCGGGCAGGTACTCGAACACCATTTGTATAGCTTTAATAGCGAGAGGATCGGTGAAAACTGAATTGAGCCGTGAGACATAAGCTTCTATAGCGTGGGTCAAGGCGTCCATACCCGTGTGGGCGGCCAGTAGAGGCGGCATCGACACGGCCACTTCAGGATCGACGATGGCCACGTCCGGCGTGATATTGTAATCTGCCAGCGGATACTTAATGCCTTTTTTGTAATCTGTGATAACCGAAAAAGCGGTCACCTCCGAACCTGTCCCCGACGTGGAAGGCACGGCGGCAAAACGCGCTTTCGTTCTCAATTCCGGGAAATTGAACGGCGATAGCAAGCTTTCGAAACTGGTTTCCGGAGCTTCGTAAAAAGTCCACATGACTTTTGCGGCGTCAATAGGCGAGCCGCCGCCGATGGCGACTATCCAGTCAGGTTCGAAGCTTCGCATCGCTTCGGCTCCCCTCATTACTGTCTCCACTGAAGGATCCGGCTCCACATTATCGAAAATATCCACTTCCATGGAGGCTTCTTTCAGATAATTGATCGCCTTGTCAAGGATACCGACTTTTTTCATGGAGCCGCCGCCTACAACCACAATGGCTTTTTTGCCTTTTAGTTCCTTTAGTTTTGCCAACGTGCCGTTGCCGAAGTAGATGTCTCGTGGCAATGTGAATCTGGCCATAACAGTCCTCCTTTCATCATCTGGGTTCGTTTCTCATACCTTTGCCGTTCTCGATTTAGATTTCGGCCTGAATTAAGGGCCGGGGCAGTGAAGAAAGTATCCGCTAATCCGCTTCACGACAAGGAGCCATGCTCTACGAAAAGGAACATCGCAAATGCGGCTTGGCGCCAGAACTTTCCTTTTCCATTATACACCAAAATGCCACGATATTTCATCTCGTTGTTTTGTTATTGCCTGTCCGTCTGCGGTTCCGAAGACGCCCCGACGCCGTTCAGCAACCCCAAAAACTGTCGGCCGTAGCGTTTAAGCTTCACTTGCCCCACGCCGCTCACGTTCAGGAAATCCTCCTCAGTCCTTGGCCGTTTTCGGCACATATCCACTAGCGCCGCGTCCGAGAACACCACGAACGCCGGGACGCCGTCTTTGCGCGCTATGTCCGTCCGCAACGCCTTCAGCCTCGCGAGCAGGCCCTCCGACACGGCGCCTTCGGCGCCTTTGGAGGATCCTGGCGCGGTTTGCCGCGGCCGCGGCGGCTTCGTTGGTTCAGGCCCGTCGTCGCGGAGGGTGACGGACGTGCCGCCCAGCAACACGTCGCGGGCCCGCGCCGTGAGGCTCGCCGTTCGGTAACTGTCGTCAGACAGCGCTATGTAGCCCTGGGCGGCCAGTTTATCGAAGAGCCGCCGAATATATGAGGCGCTCGCGTCCTTCATCGCGCCGAAGGTCGGCAGCTCGTCCAGTTTGCGGCAGGCTATGCCCTCGTCCCTTTTGCCCTGCAGGGTTTTGCGGATGACGGCGAAGCCGAACGCGCGGTTCTGCTTGTTCATGCGCCCGACGCAGGACAGTATCTTCTGCGCGTCCACGGTGGCGTCGGTCACGGCGAAACCTCCGTCACAGTTGCCGCAGTTCCCGCAATCCCCCTCGACCCGTTCCCCGAAATATTCAAGCACGAACCGCCGCAGGCACCCGTCCGTCTCGCAGTACCCCTCCATCTGGCCGAGAAGCCGGCGGTTGCGGGCCTTCTCATCCTCGTTGCCGCTCTGGTTTATCAGGAAGAGCGCGGTATTGACGTCCCTGCGGGCGTAAAACAGGACGCAGTCGGCGGGCAACCCGTCGCGCCCCGCCCGCCCCGCCTCCTGGTAGTAGCTCTCGACGTTTTGCGGCATGTTGTAGTGGACGACGAAGCGCACGTCCGACTTGTCTATCCCCATTCCGAACGCGTTCGTCGCCACGATGACCCGCGCCCGATCGAAGAGGAAATCGTCCTGGGAACGGCCGCGCTCCTCCCCCGACAGCCCCGCGTGGTACCGCGCCGCCGAGCAGCCGTCCGCGGCCAGCTTTCCCGCGACGGCTTCCGCCTCCTTGCGGGTGGAGCAGTAGACTATGCCGCTGCCTTCGTGGCTTCGCAGAAACTCCGTCAGGGCGGCGTATTTGTCTTTGGGCCGCCTGACCTCAAAACGCAGGTTCGGGCGGTCGAACCCGGTGGTCACGACGAGCGGCGCGTTCAGGCCCAGCGTCAGCAGTATGTCCTCCCTGACCCGAGGCGTGGCCGTGGCGGTGAACGCCGCGACGACGGGCCGCTTGGGCAGCTCGTCCACGAAACGCGGGATGTCCAGATAGCTCGGCCGAAAGTCCTGCCCCCACTGGGAGATGCAATGCGCCTCGTCCACCGCCACGAGGGAGACGGGCAGCGTTCGCGCCAGGTCCAGCATCGACGGCGACATAAGCCGTTCGGGCGCGACATAGATGATTTTGCGCGCGCCGCTTCGGGCCTCGGCCATCACTCTCGCGTACTGCCCGCCGTCCAGCGAGCTGTTGATGAACGCCGCAGGCACGCCGTTGGCGGAAAGCGCCTGGACTTGGTCCCGCATGAGCGAGATGAGCGGCGACACGACGAGGGTGACGCCCGGCAGGAACATCGCAGGCGCCTGGTAACACAGGGACTTGCCCGCGCCGGTCGGCATGACGCCGAGAGCGTCGCGCCCCGACGTGAGCGCGGCGATTATCTCGGCCTGCCCCTCACGGAACTCCTCGTATCCAAAGTATTGTTTTAAAATGCGGGTTATGGGCATAGCCAGGCCTCCATTATGCTCGGCGCGCGTATAATCAATAACCTACGGAACGCGCGCGGCCGCGGCAGGCGCCCGAACGCGTCCTAAAACATTATACAGCCAAACAGGCCGACGGTCAAAGCCGCCGCAGGAAACGCGCCGCCTGCGGGAAAAGGCCGCGGCGTCAGACGGCCTTCCCGTCTTTGGGGCCTTCCCGCTCGGGCCACTGGAGGAAACGCACGTTGTCCGCTATCACGTTCACCGACTGCCTGTATTTGCCCTCGGCGTCGGTGTAGCTGTCGTTCCTGATCCTCCCGCTGACCCCGGCCATGAAGCCCTTCCTGAGATATTTCTCGCATAAATCCCCGACGCCCCCGAACACGGTGACTCTCAGGAAATCAGTCCTGTCCTCCTTTGAGCGGGCGTCGTCAACCGCCAAAGTGAAGGAGCAGACAGTCCTGCTGTCCTCGGTTTTCCTGATTTCAGGGTCTTTTGTCAATCTGCCTATCAAATTCACGCTGTTCATAATATTTTCCTTTCAACAAACCACGCCATTGCGTTACATAAATTACCAATTAAGTAAATTATATACATTAACATCGGCCTTGTCAATACCCATTGGAAAAAATAGGGAAAAACCCCGCCTCGCTTATCCGCAAAATGGGATTGTTACAACTTACCATATGATATATAATAGTATGGAGGCTTTTGGCGATTGGCAAGAAGGGTTCGGCGCGAGGTTCGGGCGCGTCGGGCCGTAATTCATACATGGAGGTTGGAGATGGGCGCCATATTGAAGAGGACGCACATGTGCGGGCAGCTGACCGCCGCCGACGTCGGCGGACGCGTCAGGCTCAACGGCTGGGTGCAGAAGAGAAGGAACCTGGGGGGGCTGATATTCTGCGACCTCAGGGACAAGACGGGCATAGTGCAGATAGTGTTCAATGAGGACGTCCCAAAGGAGCTGTTCGAGCTGGCCGACCGTCTGCGCGGCGAGTTCGTCATAGGGGTGGAGGGCCTGGTCAAGGAGAGGCAGGCCAAGAACAAGGAGCTGGCCACGGGGGACGTGGAGGTCTTCGTGGACGCCATGACCATATACTCGGAGGCGAAGGCTCCGCCCATTTACGTCAAGGACGACGACAACGTGGACGAGAACCTGAGGCTGAAATACAGGTATTTGGATTTGCGCAAGCTGAAAATGCAGAGAAACTTAAGCTTCCGCCACAGGATAGCCAAGGTGACGCGGGATTATTTCAGCGAGCAGGGCTTCACGGAGGTGGAGACGCCCATACTGGTGAAGCCCACGCCCGAGGGAGCCAGGGACTATCTGGTGCCCAGCAGGGTCAAGCCGGGCGCGTTCTACGCCTTGCCCCAGTCGCCGCAGATGTTCAAGCAGTTGCTCATGGCGGGCGGGACGGACAGGTACATACAGATAGCCAAGTGCTTTCGGGACGAGGACTTGAGGGCGGACAGGCAACCTGAGTTCACCCAGATAGACCTGGAGATGTCCTTCGTGGACGTGGACGACGTGATAGAGGTGCAGGAGGGCTTCCTGAAGCGTGTTTTCAGCGAGGTCATGGGCGTCGAGATAGAGACCCCCTTCCCCAGGTACAGCTATCGGGAGGCCATGGAACGCTTCGGCAGCGACAAGCCCGACACCCGCTTCGGCTTCGAGCTGGTCAGTCTTAACGAGGCGGTCAGGGACTGCGGTTTCCAGGTGTTCACGGGCGCGCTGGAGAGCGGGGGCGACGTGCGCGGCATAAAGATTGACGGCGGCGCGGCTAAATTCAGCCGCAAAGAGATAGACAAGCTGCAGGAGATGGCCAAGGCCTACGGCGCCAAGGGGCTGGCCTGGGTTAAGCTTGACGAGGCGGGAACCAGCTCCTCCTTCGGGAAGTTCGTGTCCGAGGGCGTGATGGCCGCCCTGGCGGAGGCCCTTTCCGCCAAGACGGGGGACTTGCTGCTCATCGTCGCGGACAAGCGCAAGGTGACGCTGGACGCGCTGGGCTTCCTGCGCCGCGAGATAGCCGGGCGGCTGGGGCTGCTCGACGCGGGGCGCTGGGATTTGCTGTGGGTGGTGGATTTCCCCCTCCTGGAGTACGACGAGGAGGAGGGGCGCTACACCGCAATGCACCATCCTTTCACCTCCCCCGCGGTCGAGGATTTGCCGCTTTTGGAGACGGAGCCCGGAAAGGTCAAGGCCAAAGCTTACGACATCGTGCTTAACGGCGTGGAGCTGGGGGGCGGCAGCATAAGGATACATGACAGCGAGCTTCAGGCGCGGATGTTCAAGACTTTGGGGCTGACCCCCGAGGAGACGGAGAGCAAGTTCGGTTTTTTGCTGGAGGCGTTCAAATACGGCGTGCCGCCCCACGGCGGCTTGGCTTACGGCCTGGACAGGCTGGTCATGCTGCTCCTGGGCGAGCAGAGCATCAGGGAGGTCATAGCCTTCCCCAAGAACCAGATGGCTGTCTGCCCCGTGTGCGGGGCGCCGGGCGACGCCACGGATGAGCAGATGGGCGAGCTGAAGCTGAAAAAGCTTTGATTTGCCCGCGCGTGTGGCCAGGGGAGCGTCGCGATGCTTAAGATAGGGGTTTTCGGGGGCAGCTTCGACCCGGTGCATGTGGGGCATTTGGCCATAGCCGAGGCGGCGCTTGAGGGGGCGTCCTTGGACAGGCTTTTGTTCATGCCCGTGCATGTCCAGCCTTTCAAGAAGGGCAGGAGGATGGCCGAGGGACGCCACCGTCTGCGTATGCTGGAGCTGGCGACGGCAGGCAGGGCGGCGTTCGGGGTGACGGACCTGGAGCTGCGGGCGGGAGGCGTCTCTTACACCGTGGATTCCCTGCGGGCGCTGAGGGAGAGTTTGCCCGTCGGCAGCAGGCTGTATTTCCTTTTGGGCGCGGACATGTTCGGAATGCTGGAGCAATGGCGCGGGGCCGAGGAAATGCTCAGGGAGTTCGCTTTCATCGTGGCGCCCAGGCGGGGAGGGGAGGCCCTCCCGCAGGACGCGGCGGGCGGCGGCGAAGGCGGGGCCCCGGAGATGCTCAGGGCCGAGGCGGCGCGCCTTAAAAGGCTTCGCGGCACGGAGGTCGTCTTGCTGGACATGCCCCTTGTGGACGCGTCCTCCACGGAAATCAAGCGGCGGATACGAGAGGGCGAGGATGTCGGCGGGCTGGCGCCGCCTGAGGTGGCGCGATATATAAAGGAACATCAGCTATATGTTCTTGACTGACTATGGACTATAAAGAAATTGTCGCCTTTTACGGCCTGGACGCGCTCTGGGCGGAGATCGGCAGGACGCTCAAGCCTGAGCGGCAGGCCCACACGCGGGGCGTGATGGAGACCGCCCACAGACTGGCGCTGAAATACGGCGCGGACGGGCGCAAGGCCGTCATAGCCGCCATGTTCCACGATTATTTCAGGGGCGCGGGCGACGAGGAGCTGGACGGCCTGGTCGGGCGTTACGGCCTGGACGCGCGGCTCAAGGGCAGGCCGAGCCTTTCCCACGGGAAGATAGCGGCCGAGCATATGAGGGAGCGCCACGGCTTCGAGGACGCGGAATTGCTGGACGCGGTGCGTTTCCACACCACGGGGCGGGCGGGCATGGCCCTGCTCGAAAAGGTCATATACCTGGCGGACTGCATTGAGCCTTCCAGGGACTACGAGGAAGCGGGGCTGCTGCGGGGCCTGGAGGAAACGGCGGGGCTGGACGCGGCGCTGGAGGCCGCGTTGCTGGGGAGCATGGCTTATGTTAGGGAAAAAGGTGAGGAATTGGACGGGGACACCGTGAAGGCATATGAGTTTTTGAGAAATGGAGGTGCCGCTTTGCTGACAAACAAGGAAATAGCCATGCGCGCCGCCGAGACGCTGTGCGCCAAGAAGGGCATTGACGTGACGCTGATAGACGTGAAGGACGTTTCTTCCTACGCGGATTTCATCGTCATCGCCTCGGGGTCTAACGAGAGGCAGGTGGGCAGCCTGGCCGACGACGTGGAGGACGCGTTGGGGAAAATAGGCGCCCTGCCCAGGCATATCGAGGGGAGGGCCCCGTCGGGGTGGATACTGATGGATTACGGCGACCTGCTGGTGAACGTTTTTTCCAGAGATCAGAGGGCGACCTATAACATAGAGCAGTTGTGGAGCGACTGCGAGACGATAACGGTGGAGGGTTGACCGAAATGGCTGATATAAGATACCAATTCGATGCGATAGAGGCGAAATGGCAAAAATACTGGGAGGAGCGCGGGCTGTTCAAGACCTCGGAGGTCCCCGGCGCCGAAAAATACTATCTGCTGGAGATGTTTCCCTACCCCTCGGGTAAGCTGCACATGGGGCACGTGCGCAATTATTCCATCGGCGACGTGGTGGCCAGATATTTGAAGATGAAGGGCTACAACGTCCTGCACCCCATGGGCTGGGACGCCTTTGGCCTGCCTGCGGAGAACGCGGCCATACAAAACGGGATACACCCCAACATATGGACCGTGGCGAACATCGCGGAGATGCGGGAGCAGCTTAAGGGGCTAGGGATTTCCTACGACTGGGACAGGGAGGTGGCCACTTGCGCCCCCGAATACTATAAATGGATGCAGTGGATATTCACGCGGTTTTTCGAGAAGGGGCTGGCCTACAAGAAGAAGAACCCCGTGAACTGGTGCCCTTCCTGCGAGACGGTTCTGGCCAACGAGCAGGTGGTGGACGGCGTGTGCGACCGTTGCGGCACCCTGGTGGGGAAGAAGGAGCTGGAGCAGTGGTACCTGAAGATAACGGATTACGCCGACAGGCTGCTGGCGGATTTGGACAAGTTGCCTGGCTGGCCCGCCAAGGTCAAGACCATGCAGAAGAATTGGATTGGCAAGAGCCGCGGAGCGGAGGTGGACTTCCCCATAGAGGGCTTCGACGAGAAGATGAGGATTTTCACCACCAGGCCCGACACTTTGTTCGGCGTGACCTACATGGTTCTGGCGCCTGAGCATCCCCTGGTGGACAAGCTGGCGGAGGGCACGGGGCAGGAGAAGGCCGTGGCCGAGTTCAGGCACAAGCTGCAGTTCATGTCCGACATAGACAGGGCGAGCGCGAGCCTGGAAAAGGAGGGCGTGTTCATAGGCAGGGAGGCCGTCAACCCCTTGTCGGGGGTGAAAGTCCCCATATACATAGCCAATTACGTTCTGATGGACTACGGCACCGGCGCCATCATGGCGGTGCCCGCCCATGACCAGAGGGACTTCGATTTCGCCGTGAAATACGGTCTGGAGATAATCCCCGTCATCGAGCCTGAGGCGGAGGGCATAGACGTCAACAACCTCACGGAGGCGTTCGAGGCCGAAGGGCGGATGATCAACTCGGGCGATTTCAACGGCATGGACAATAAAGAGGCCATCGGCAAGATCAGCGAGTTTCTGGAAAAGGAAGGGATAGGAAAGCGTTCCGAAAATTTCCGCCTCAGGGATTGGCTGATCTCCAGACAGCGCTATTGGGGGACGCCCATACCCATGATTTACTGCGAAAAATGTGGCTGGAACGCGGAAAAGGAGGAAAATCTCCCCGTGTTGCTGCCCACGGACGTGGAATTCACGGGGAAGGGGGAGTCGCCCCTGACCACCAGCAAGACCTTCCGCGACGCGGTTTGCCCCGTCTGCGGCGGCAAGGGGGAGAGGGAGACGGACACCATGGACACCTTCCTGGACTCATCCTGGTATTTCCTCAGGTATTGCGACGCGAGAAACAGCGGCCAGGCGTTCTCCAAGGAGAAGGCCGACTACTGGATGGCCGTGGATCAATATATAGGCGGGGTGGAGCATGCCATACTGCACCTTATGTACGCCAGGTTTTTCACCAAGTTCCTCTATGACGAGGGGTATTGCCCCGTGGAAGAGCCCTTCACGAACCTGCTGACCCAAGGCATGGTGCTGAAGGACGGGAAGAAGATGTCCAAATCCGTGGGGAACGTGGTCTCCCCAGGGGAAATCATCAAGAAATACGGGGCGGACACGGCCAGGCTGTTCATATTGTTCGCGTCGCCGCCCGAAAAGGAGTTGGAATGGTCGGACGCGGGAGTGGAGGGCAGCTTCCGATTTTTGAACAGGGTTTTCCGCCTGGCCTGCGAGCTGGCGGAGGAGATTAAGTCGGCGCCGACGGGCTTTGAGGCGTCGGGCGAGGCCGACAGGGAAATGAACTACGCCATGAATTTCGCCATTAAGAAGGTGGCCGACGACATAAGCGGCAGATTCGCCTTCAATACGGCCATAAGCGCCATAATGGAGATGGTGAACGCGATTTACAAGTACAAAGAAGTCCCCGGCAGACAGGCGGGGTTGCTGAAGGCGGCGGTGGACAGCCTTATACTGATCCTCTCGCCGTTCACGCCCCATATCTGCGAGGAGCTTTGGAGCCTGACGGGGCACGGCGGCTCCCTTTACGGGGAGAGCTGGCCGGCCTGCGACGAGGCCGCGCTGGTGTTGGACAAGGTCGAGATAGTGGTTCAGATAAATGGTAAGATAAAGGAAAAGTTGGTGGTTGGCAGCGGGTTGGACAGCGAGGCGCTGGCGGCGTTCGTTACTGCGGATGAGGGGGTCAGCAAGCTGATTTCCGGCAAGACCGTGGTGAAGACGGTGGCCGTCCCCGGCAAGCTGGTGAACATCGTGGTGAGGTAGCGGCGCGGGCCCGACGGAGGCGGGGCAGGCGTCAGCAGACGCCGCCGCGCCCGTCGCGGCGCGCCCGCCCGCGTTTGACGGAGGAGAAAATTTGAAAGCACGAGAGAAAAAACAGGGAGGGGAGCGGCAGGCCAAGGAGCCTAAGCAGCTGAAGCAGCTGAAACTGGTGCCGCTCGGCGGATTGAATGAGATAGGGAAGAACATCACGGTTTTGGAGTATCTGGACGATATAATAATAATCGATTGCGGAATGGCTTTCCCCGACGATGAAATGTACGGCATAGATATCGTCCTGCCGGATTTCACGTATCTCATAAAGAACAAAAGCAAAATCAGGGGCATAGTCCTGACCCACGGGCATGAAGACCACATCGGGGCCATACCCTATCTGCTGAAGGAGCTGAACCTGCCGGTGTACGGCACTAGGCTGACTTTGGGGCTGGTGGAGAACAAACTCAAGGAGCATGGCATAAAGGGCAACCTCAAGACAATCAAGGCGGGGGAGACGTTTAAGCTGGGGCCCTTTGAAATCGAGGCGGTCAGGGCGACCCATTCCATAGCCGACGCGCTGTGCCTGGCCATAGACAGCCCTGTGGGGAAGATATTCCACACGGGGGACTTCAAGTTGGACTACACGCCCGTTGACGGGGAGCCTATGGACTTCCAGCGGCTGGCGGAGATAGGCAGGTCGGGGGTGCTGCTGATGCTGGCGGACAGCACCAACGCGGAGCGCAGAGGCTACACCCAGTCGGAGAAGGTCGTGGGGCAAATCATCGAGAACATTTTCAGGGCCAGCACGACGCGCATCATAATAGCGTCTTTCTCATCCAACGTCCACCGCATACAGAGGATTATCGACACGGCGGTGATGTTCGGCAGGAAGGTGGCGGTCTCGGGGCGCAGCATGATAAACGTGCTGAACCTGGCCATGGAGCTGGGATACGTGACCATGCCGGCGGGGACGCTGGTTGACGTCAACAGCATAAAGAAGATTCCTGACAAGGATCTGGTAATCATCACCACAGGCAGCCAGGGCGAGCCCATGTCGGCGCTGTCCCGCATGGCGAACAACGACCACAAGGCCGTCCAGATAAAGAAGGGCGACGTGGTGATACTGTCCTCCAGCCCCATCCCGGGCAATGAGCGCACTATCTCAAACGTGGTGAACAAGCTGTTCGAGAAGGGGGCCGACGTGATTTATTCCGACATCGCGGACATCCACGTGTCGGGCCACGCCAGCGCGGAGGAACTGAAGCTGATGCAGATGCTGATAAAGCCCAAGTATTTCATGCCTGTCCACGGGGAGTACAGGCATTTGCGCCAGCACGCCATGATAGCGGAGAATTTGGGCATGAGCCCCGACAATATCTTTATTTTGGAGAACGGGCAGGCGCTGAACCTGTCGAAGAACAGGGTGAACGTGTCCAGGGAGGAAATCCCCGCGGCCCCCGTGTTCGTGGACGGCCTGGGCGTGGGCGACGTGGGCAACATAGTGCTGAGGGACAGGCGGCTTCTGTCGGAGTCAGGGCTCATCATAGTGGTGGCCTCCATCGACGGGGCCACGGGCGAGGTAGTCGCGGGGCCTGACATCATCTCCAGAGGCTTCGTCTACGTGCGGGAGAACGAGGATCTGATAGAGTCGGCCAGGGCGGTGACAGTGCGCAGGATGGCGCGCTGCAAGAAGGAGGGCGTGAAGGACTGGAACGCGATGAAGAACGCCATACGCGAGGAGCTGCGCAATTATATTTACTCGGAGACGCGCCGCAGCCCGGTGATTTTGCCGATTTTTATGGAGGTGTGAGATGGGGGTCGGGCTCCGCTGACGAAAGAGTCTCAGAGCGACGTCCGGTCAGCGGAGCGACGGCCTTAGCGGCGGCGCCTTGACTTAAACGCCCGTTCCAATTATACTATATGTATTGAGAAGGAATTGGCGCATGAACAAAATGAGGGTTTTTGACGAAGAACGGAATTCGCCTCGCAGGCGGTTCAAGATATACGGTAAGGACATATGCTATTACAGGGAGGTCTCGTCCACTAACAAGATCGCGCGCGATATGGCGGCGCGCGGGGAGCCCGAGGGAACCATCGTGATGTGCGCGTACCAGAGTTCCGGCGTGGGCAGGATGAGGCGTCCTTGGGTGTGCCCGTCGGGCGCGGCCATAACTATGTCGATGATATTGAGGCCGAGGCTGGACGCGAAGGCGGTCCCGCTGTTGACGTTGCTTTGCGGCGTGGCGGTGGCGGACGCCGTTTCGGCGCTGTCCGTCGGCCGCGTGGGCATCAAATGGCCTAACGACGTGCTGGTCGGCGGGAAGAAGATCTGCGGCATTCTTGCCCAGAGCGGGTTCATGAGGGACAAGGAGCCTTATGTCGTCATGGGGATAGGGCTGAACGTGAACCAGACGGCGGGGCAGTTGCCGGAAGAATGCCGCGAGACGGCCACCTCGCTCAGGATTGAGAAGGGGGAGAGGCTGTCGCGCCTGGACGTGTTGGGAGCGTTCGTCAGGAAATGGGACGAGCGCTATGCCGCTTTTCAGGAAAAGGGCTACGCGTATTTGCGCGGAGCGTGGCTGGAGCGCGACGTGACGCTGGGGAGGACCGTAAGCATCGCGGGCGAGGGGGGAGGCCTCGTCGGGGTCGCGAAAGACATCAGCGAGAGGGGCGGCCTCATCGTCGAGTTTTCGGACGGGGGGGAGCGCGAGTATTTGGCCGAGGATTTAAGCCTGGGACGGGATTTTTACGGTTGAGGCCCGGGCCACGGGGGGGGCGACGCGCGGGCGCCTGCCCCGCAGGAATTGATAAACGAGTGAAAGGAAGCTGAGAGGATGGGTAAATCCAGTTCGTTGAACCCGGCGACCAGAATGACGGTCCAGCAGATGATGAACAAAAATTTCGTGCCCCTGCGCCAAGGGGACACGTTGCGCACCGTCATTGAGTATTACCACAGGTACAAGGTGGGCACGTTGCCGGTGGTGGACGAGGATGGTAGGCTGATAGGCGTTTTCCCCAAAAAACGCCTTTACAAGGCTTTGCTGGAAGGGGCGGACCTGGGAGTCGGCCTTGAGGAGTACATGGTGCGCCAGCCGGTGTTCATCCCGGAGGACAGGACTTACGACGAGTACTCGCTCGTGTTGAGCGTGACGAAGAGCCTTGTGGATCACGTGGTCGTGGTGGATAAGGACGACAGGGTCGTGGGCATGATAGGCACTTCGGAATACTTGAAAGAAAGCCTGAACGTTGTGATGGCCTCATCGGCGTTGCTGGAATCGCTGTTTTGGGTCAACTACGAGGGGATCATCATTATCGACATGGATGGCCGTATTCTGAGGGTGAATCCTGCGGCGGAGCGCATGTTCAAGCTGGATTTCCACGAAGTCAGGGGGCGCTCGCTCAACGAGGTACTGCCCGAGATGAGCATATCCGGAAAGCTGGTTCTGGGCCTGAAGCGGACGATCAAATCGTTGCCCGTCATCATCAATCAGGTGCCCATTATAGAGAAGGACGTGCAGATCGGCTCCAGCTTCGCCTTTCTGGACATGTCTGACGCGGAGAAGATAGCCAAGGAGCTTGAGTTCGTCAAAGAATTGTACACCACCATCAACGGCGTCCTGAGCGCCTCCAATGACGGCGTGTTCATAACCGACGTGTCAGGCTCGATCAAATACGTCAATGAAAGGGCCTGCCAGCTCATGTCCAAGGCCCAGGACGACGTCGTCGGCAGGCCGCTCCAAGAGATGATCAAGACGGCCGCCTACGCCCGCATCCTGAGCGCGGGCGTCGCCGAGGTGGACACCTGCGACATCTACGGGAAAAAATGCATCGTGTCCCACGTGCCGCTGAAGAAAGTGGAGGGGGCCAGCGCCGAAATCACGGGCATGGTCAGCACGGTCTACCTGAACGACAACGCCGTGACGGAGGAAATAGCGCGGCAGTGGTTCTACCTCAACCAAAAGATGCACTACTACCGCAACGAGCTTGAAAAGCAAAAGGGGGAAGGCAGCCGCTTCGAGAAGATAATAACCGGCAACCCGGCTTTCAAGAAAATCAAGGACGAGGCGCACTTCATATCCAGAAGCAGCTCCACGGTGCTGCTCACGGGGGAGAGCGGCACGGGCAAGGACATGTTCGCCAGGGGCATACACGAGGCCAGCCCCAGAGCCAAGCACCCCTTCATAAAGGTCAATTGCGTCTCCATACCCGAGACATTGTTTGAATCGGAGCTGTTCGGCTACGCGCCCGGCTCTTTCACGGGCGCTCTGAAAAACGGGAAGCCCGGGTATTTCGAGCGGGCCAACATGGGCACGATCTTCCTGGACGAGATAGGCGACATGCCGCTGTCCATACAGGCGAAGCTCTTGCAGGTGCTGCAGGAGAAGGAGTTCATGCGGGTCGGCGGCACGCGCAGGCAGACGGTGGACGTGCGGATCATCGCCGCCACGAACAAGGACTTGCGGGAGGGCATCGCCAACAGGACGTTTCGGGAGGATTTATACTACAGGCTGAACGTCATCGAGTTTTATCTGCCGCCGTTGCGGGAGCGGGCGGAGGACATCATCCCCCTGGCGTTGGCTTTCATCGAGAAATCGAACCACATCCTGGGTTCCAGGATCACGGGGATCAACGAGGAAGCCAGGAAGGCGTTGCAGTCCTACCCGTGGATGGGGAATATCCGCGAGCTTGAGAACGCCATAGAGCGCGCCGCGAATTACGTCTGGGAAGGGGAAATAGGCATTGAGAACCTGCCGTCCCAAATAGTCCAAACCAGGCAGGAGCCCGCAGCGTTCTCGTCGTACAGGAACACGCTGATCGATTTCGAGAGGGAGATGCTTTTGGACGCGCTGAACAAGACCAAAGGCAACAAGAGCGCCGCGGCAAGGATGATGAATCTCAGCAGGTCCGCGTTTTATGACCGGCTGACGAAATATAATTTGAAATAGACGGACTTAGGTATGGCGCGGAGTTATGAATTTTCGGATCGTATGCGTTTGGTTGCGTGAACTCGACAGGTTACGGCAGGATCCGTGGCAGACCGTTGCTTTTTTGTTTTTGCGACATCTAAAATACTGTTGAAATGATATCCCAAATCTGGTAAGCTATACTTCACTACATATCTTTTTCAAATTCCGCCCAAAATTATTGGACGGACATCGGGGCATTGGGAGAGCGGAGACGAGAAACTCACCTCATCCGCCCAACAGAAGATAGTCGCTTTGACTTCGGCATACTACGCGGCGACGACCCAGGCAGAGAAGAACGCCATCCATAACCAGGCGCAGGCCATAAGGGACAACCCTGCCAACAAGGCCGCCGGCGCCGTCTCTTCAGGCGGCTCGTCGAGCGGCGGCAGTCCCTCAAGCGCGGTCAAGTACAGCGCTGCCATAGTCGCTACAGCCGCGCAGCTTCAGACCATCGCGAATCTTTACAACGCCGTGTACGACAGCAAGGTGGGCTACGTGACGGAGAAGCAGTGGAACAGCGTGCTGAAGGGCGCGGAGGTCGTGACGGAGGTGAGCGGCCGGACTTCGTTCGCCACGGCCGCGTCTAAGACCGTCGGGCCGATGGCCTCCACGGCGCTCAAGAGCGAGGGCGGCGCGGCGGGAATCCTCATGCCCGACAACGTATTCGGCGTTCTCAGGAGCCATGGCTACACCGTCACCATGCAGTTCAAAAACTCCAACGTCGTGGTTATAGGAGGCAGCAAGTATTATGACGGGTGAACGGATTGTTCATGGGCTGACGCCGTTTGACGCATGTTTCAAGCGGCGCGAAAAGGAAGGAGGCATGGCATGGGGCGCGCGACGATATTGACGGCGGCAATCTTCTGCTGCGTGATTTTCGTCTGCTCGTGCCAACCGCGCGAGGAGACGCAGGGCGGCGCGCCCGTGGAAGGGGGGAGGCCAAGCGCGGAGGGACATTCGCCGGGAAACGCGCCGCAACCTTCGCCCACAGGCGGAAGCGTCGATTTCAACGACGCCCAAAGAGACGCGTCGGCGAAAATGAATCGAGACAGCATTCTGGCGTCCATAAGGCGGATGTATGAAGGATTTGACCCCGACAAGATGTACGGCATGAGTTTATATGACGCCAGTGACTCGCTAATGCATGTTTACCGTTGGAATGCGGACGGGACTGAATACGTCGTCAACTCGGTTTCAAACGGAGGGCTCATGTTTTCAGGCCCTGCGTGGTCAGAAGGCTCGAAATGCATAGGGGCTTTCGTCGAGTTTGAAGCCGTGTTCGGCGGTTGGAACGGCGAAGGCATATCCCCGACTGCAGTAGAAGCGTTTTCAGGCGGCGGGGCCGCATGGGCGCCTGGCGACGCGGAAGAGGCGCCGCGATACGAGTTTAAGCTGGGAGAAGGCAAAGTGAAAATATATGCCGATGAGGACGGCACGAAGCTAATGGAAAACACGCCCGTCCTGGTACAGTTGGGGAAAGAGGACGTCATCGGACCGTTCAAGCCGCGTGAAATCGGAGGGAATTTTCCAGGCGACCTGCAAGGCGCCCATTGGGACGCCATAGCAAATTACGCCGCGCGTTTAGGGGAGACGAAGGAAGCCGTCGCCAAAGAAAAAAACCCTTACTTCGTGGAGGACATGTACGGGCAGGACTGTTATGCGGACGACGAGGGAGTCTTGTACAGGTACGCTTCGACGGCCGATAGCGACGAGAAGTCGTGCGTGCGTGTTGAGGTCCCTGCCGCCAAGATATTTCCGGGGCTTCGTCAAAACGACATCGAGCCGTATGAATTTTTGAGGATGGTAGGAATTCGCGCCGCTTGGTACGTTGACGGGCATTACCCCCAGTATTTGACAGGGACGGAGTGGGTGACGGACAGGGAGGCCGACGGCGAATGCGTATATGTTTTAAACGCCCCGATTGGCGGCGCGAGGGTTTCCGTCTCTTCAGGGATTAACGGAAATATACGGGAAAGAGACAGGGTTTTCATGAAATCAGCCGTTGAATAGGCGGATTGCGTGGAAACAGCATGAAACGACTCGGTATTGGAGGGATTGTCTCAAACGCGGACGCGAGAATGAGCGGGGAGGCGTTACTGAAGGCATACGTACACAATTATGAAAAAGCAAAAGAGCGAAATCCACACCTATTTCAATAAAGCAGGCACAAAATATTTAAAAGATAACGGTATTGATCCGCACGGAATCAAGCGTGAAACGCTTGGGAAAAATACGCATGTTTCTGAACGCAACACGTATGTAGGTGTCAATGGAGATATTCGGTTGCGAAAAAATGATTCTGGCAATTGGACGCCCGCATACGAGAACATCGGGAGGTAACGGGCTGTGGACAAAACGAACATATAATGGAGGTCTTAAAATGAGGAAATTCAAAACAGTCGTCGCGTTCGGCTCTCTGGCTATAAGTTTTTGCTTTGTCATGTTTGCAGGATTGAGCGCCTCGACCCCGTTGCCGTATTCAGGGAACGATGACGGCAGATTTTTTGGAATGGCGGTTTGTTTAATAGCCGCTTTGCTCTTTTCCAAGGCGGCGATGTTGGCTTCCGAGAGGAATACCGGTTTTTTGGCAGTGGTGGGCGTGGTGGATTTTATTGGGTTGTTCATGGCGATAAAGTATATCAACTTCCTCTATTTTGAGTTCCATGATTATATCGGCGGGCATTTCTAAGCGGTTGCCCCGCGCTCGCGCCGACGCTCGGCTCCGCGCGGGGTACCGTCAAGAGGTTTTCGCAAATTGTTAGAAACAGCCAAAGGCAGATAGTTCAGCCTACTGGCAGGCCAGAGTCAAATTCCATGCTTTCTAAGCGCTTATTGCTCCGCCAACTAAACATT
>JAIRPE010000064.1 GCA_031257175.1 Eubacteriales Family XIII. Incertae Sedis bacterium
CGGCGGGCGAAGCCCCAAAGGATTTTGCGGTACCATTAGGAAACAACCGATGCAAGGATGGATGGATGGATGATAAAAATATGCAAGGCCAACGGTCGTGATGAGTTAGAAATATTGGAAAAACTGGGGCAGCGTTCCGCCGCCTCCGACGACGGGATTTCGGAGGCCGTCAGGGCCATACTGAAGAACGTCAGGGAGAACGGCGACGCCGCCCTGCGCGAGTACAGCGAGCGTTTTGACGGGGGCTGGCCGAAGCGCCTGGAGGTCGGGAGGGAGGAAATGGAATCCGCCTTCGAGGCCACGGACGGCGCCTTTCGCGACGCGCTGATAAGGGCTTCGTCGAACATACGCAGATACCACGAGAAACAGAGGACGGAGGGCTACGAGATTTCGGAGAAGGAGGGGGTGGTTCTGGGGCAGGTCAGCCGCGGCTTGGACAGAGTGGGACTGTACGTGCCCGGCGGGACCGCCGCCTATCCCTCCACCGTCCTCATGAACGGCATACCCGCGAAGCTGGCGGGGGTGGGCGAGCTGATAATGGCCACCCCGCCCGCCAGGGCGGGGGCCGCCGAAACGGCTTTCGGCGCGAATCGGGACATATTGGCGGCGGCGTTCCTGGCCGGAGCCGACAGGCTGTTCCTGATGGGCGGCGCCCAGGCCATAGCCGCCTTGGCCTACGGCACCGAGACCGTCCCCAGGGTGGACAAGATAGTGGGCCCCGGCAACATATACGTGGCCACGGCCAAACGCCTGCTCTACGGCGTCGTGGATATAGACATGATAGCGGGGCCGAGCGAGATACTGATAATGGCCGACAGCCGCGCCAACCCCGCTTTCATCGCGGCGGACATGCTCAGTCAGGCGGAACACGACAGTGACGCGGCGGCGGTACTGCTGACCACGGACGAGGGGGTGGCGGAGCGGACGGTGGCGGAGCTGGCGGCGCAGGCGGGGAAACTGGGGCGAAGGGAGATAATAGAGGCGTCCCTGGCGCGTTACGGGGCGGTGATCGTGTGCGAGGGCAACAGCCGCATGGTGGAGCTGGCCAACCAAATAGCGCCCGAGCATCTGGAGATAATGACGGCGGAGCCGCTGGCCATGCTCAACCGCATAAAGAACGCGGGCTCCGTGTTCTGCGGCGACTACGCGCCCGAGCCTCTGGGGGACTATTATTCAGGCACCAACCACGTGCTGCCCACCTCGGGGACGGCAAGGTTCGCGTCGCCCCTGGGAGTACAGGATTTCATGAAGCGCATGAGTTACACCTACTACTCAAAGGAGGCGCTGGAAAAGGCCGTCGGCGACGTAACGCTGATAGCCGAGAGGGAGGGCCTGGACGCCCACGCGGAGGCGGTCAGGAAGCGTTTTTCGGACGGCTGCTGACGTATAGGCGGCAGGATTTGGATTTGCGGAGGCGGATATGGAAGTCACTAAAGTAAGAAGAGGCAGTGTTTTCAGAAAAACAAAGGAAACGGAAATACAGGCGTCCGTGGTTTTGGACGGGGAAGGCAAGGCGGAGGCGGAGACAGGCGTGGGCTTCTTCGACCACATGCTGGCGGCCCTCGCCGCCCACGGGGGCTTTGACATAGAGGCGCGTTGCGTGGGGGATCTGCACGTGGACTGCCACCACACCGTCGAGGACGTGGGCATAGCGTTGGGGACGGCCTTCGCCGAGGCCACCGCCGACAAGAGCGGCATAGCCAGATACGGCGGCTTCACCGTGCCCATGGACGAGGCGCTGGCCAGTTGCCACGTGGATTTGTGCGGGAGGGCGGCGTTCGTGTTCAACGGCGGCTTCGACGCCCCGACCATAGGCGCCATGGACTCCCAGATGGTCAAGGAGTTCTTCAAGGCCTTCGCCATGAACGCGAAGCTGGCGTTGCACGTGAACATCCACTACGGGGAGAACGACCACCACAAATGCGAGGCGGCTTTCAAAGCCTTCGCCCACGCCCTCAAAGCCGCCGTGAGGCTGGAGGCGGCGGGGGAGGGCAGGACGCTTTCAACGAAAGGCGTGCTGTGATACTTATCCTCCTTTAAATTCCGCCCAAAATTATTGGGCGGGCGCCGGAAGATAGTATCCGCCGATCCGCTCCAAGGGAGCATTTTAAACGCGGATTAGCATAAGGCGGGCAGATCGGGCCGGGGGGCGCCTCGGCCCGCGCCGCCCGCGTTTGGAGATATTTCTATGATTGCTATCGTCGATTACGGGGCGGGGAATCTGTTCAGCGTGAAAAACGCGCTGGACTTCCTGGGCTTCGACAGCGTGATAACCGCCGACAGGGGCGTGGCGGAGGCCGCCGACAAGCTCATCCTGCCGGGCGTGGGAGCCTTCCCCGACGCCATGGGGAAGCTGGAGGCCGCAGGGCTTGCCGAGGTAATAAAAACGGAAGCCCGCCGAAAGCCCTTGCTGGGCATATGCCTGGGAATGCAGATGCTTTTCGAGTGGGGCCACGAATTCGCCAAAACAAAGGGCCTGGGCCTCATAGGCGGCTACGTGGACAAAATCAGCGCGCCTGGCCTGAAGGTGCCGCACATGGGTTGGAGCGACCTTCACCCCTCATCCCCCTGCGCCCTCTCCGAGGGGGTGGAGGAAGGCGACAGGGCGTATTTCGTCCATTCCTACAAGGCGGTGATGGCCGACCCGCGCAATCTGTCCCTTTACACCGATTACGGCGAGAGGATACCCGGCCTGGTGTTTGAGGGGCAGGTCTACGGCTGCCAGTTCCATCCTGAAAAGAGCGGGCGCGTGGGGCTGGGGATATTGCGCAATTTCTGCGAGCTGGGTTAGGGCGCGGAGACGAAAGGGGCGCGGGGGCGCGGAGGACGGCACATGAAGGGTTGGCTGGTGGCGAACCATTTTATCGCCACGAAAAAATTCGTTGAGATAAACGAGCTGTTGCTGAAGGCGGCGGCGAAGGCCGGGGTGGAGCTGGAATTAAAAACAAATCTGGAGCTGGCCCGCGACATGGCCATGGAAGGCTTGCCGCGCGAGGGGGCGCCGGATTTCGCCCTGTTCTGGGACAAGGACGTGCGGTTGGGCAGATTGCTGGAATTGAAGGGATTGCGCCTGTTCAACAGCGCCAGGGGCGTGGAAGTCTGCGACGACAAGTCATTGACATATCTGGAATTGATGGGAAGCGGATTGGCCATGCCCAAGACCATGCTCGTGCCCAAGCTTTTCCATCCCGAGGACTGGGCGGGGCACAGGGAGTTTCTGGAGGGCGCGGGCGCGGCGCTGGGGTTCCCGCTGGTGGCCAAGGAGTGCTACGGCTCTTTCGGTGAGCAGGTCTACCTGGCCTCCTCGGAGGAGGAGCTTCGCGGCATATTGAACCGAGCGGGGACGCGGCCCATGATATTGCAGGAGTTCATCAGCTCCAGCGCGGGGCGGGACGTGCGGATAAACGTGGTGGGCGGCGAGCCGGCCGCCGCCATGTACAGATACTCGGCCTCGGGGGATTTCAGGGCGAACCTGACGAACGGCGGGCTGATGAAGGCGTGGACGCCTGACGCGGCGCAGCTGGAGATGGCGGTGCGGGCGACCGAGGCGCTGGGGCTGGATTACGCGGGGGTGGACATACTCTTCGGCAGGGACGGGGAGCCGATATTGTGCGAGGTGAACTCCAACGCCCACTTCAAGAACATATACGAATGCACGGGGGTCAACACGGCAGAGCTTATCATCAGGCACGTGGCCGCCGCGGTGAAATCATGAAGAAAACGATTCGCGTCCGCAACAAGAGCGACAAGCCTGACAACATCATATTGAAGGAACAGGGGATTATCGAGAAGTGCGAGGAGATAGAGTCCGAGTTGCCCACGTTCTTGAGGGGTTTTTTCGCCTATCTCAAGGGGAACGTCCTGCCAATGACGCGGCTGGCCTATCTGCGCGACGTGCGCTTCTTCTTCGCGTACCTGGTGGAGGAAAGCGGCCTCACCGAGGCGAAGCGGGCGCGGGACGTGGGGCTGGGCGTGTTTCAGGGCATAAAGGCCGTGGACGTGAACATTTTCCTGGATTATTGCCGCCGCTACAAGGTGGAGACCGACTCCGCCGTCACCATCCTCTCAAACGACAAGAAGGCCCTGGCCCGCAAGCGCTCATCCCTCTCCGTCCTGTTCAAATTCCTCTACAGGGACGAGCTGGTGCCCAGGAACATCACGGACGGCTTCGACCCCATCAGGCTGCCGAAGCCTGGGGAGAAGGAGATAAAGGCGCTGCAGGACGACGAGGTGATGCGGATGCTGGACGCCGTCTCCACGGGCGCGGCGTTGACGGAGAAGGAGCGGGCCTACTGGGAGAAAACGCGCCGCAGGGACAAGGCCATATTGGTGCTGTTCCTGACCTACGGCCTGCGGCTGTCGGAATTGCAGCAATTAAACCTCAGCTCGTTCAATTTCGGCAGGGGCGAGTTCAAGATATACCGAAAGAGGGGGAAGGAGACCGACATGCCGCTGAACAAGTCGGCGCTGAAGGCCCTCAAGGAGTACATCGACGAGGAGCGGCCCCACGAGGCGAAGGGGGGCGAGGCCGACAGGGACGCGCTTTTTCTGTCACTCAGGGGCGGGCGGCTGACGGAGCGGCAGATAAGGGAATTGGTGAAGAAGTACACCAGCATTGCGCTGGAGACGTCCAGGGGCGCGGGGTACAGCCCCCACAAGCTTCGGGCCACGGCGGCCACGTCGCTGATAGGCAGGGGCAACTCCATCTTCGACGTGGCGGCGCTGCTGGATCACGACAACGTGACCACCACCCAGCTTTACGCGGCGCACAAGAAGAACGTGCGCAGGGACTTGGTGAGCGGCATGGAGTGGGAGACGGAGTTCGACGAGGATTGAAGGAGGAAGGTATTGGAAGCTTACAGGGAGCTGCTCGTGAGGGATTTCCGCGTGGGCGGCGGGATAATAGATTTGGTGGAGGAGGCAGAGCGCGGCCTGGCGGACGGGTTCGCGGCCATGGACAGGGTGGCGGCCCACAATCAGGCCAAGGTGCTGGCGGCCTTCCAGAAAAACCGCGTCAGCGACAGGGATTTCGGCTGGAACACGGGCTACGGCTACGACGACCCCGGCAGGAAGGCGCTTTCGGGGGTTTTCGCCGACGTGTTCAGGGCCGAGGCGGCGCTGGCGCGGCCCCTCATAGTCAACGGCACCCACGCCATATCGCTGGCGCTGTTCGGCGTGTTGCGCCCAGGGGACGAGGTGGTGTACTGCAGCGGCGCGCCCTATGACACCCTGCGCGGCGTCATAGGCCTGAACGGTCGGGGCGGCGGTTCCCTGGCGGATTTCGGCGTCTCCTACAGGCAGGTGGAGCTGGACGGGGAGGGCAGGATAGACAAGGAGGGCCTGGCCGCGGCCATAACCCCCGCAACGCGCATGGCCTGCCTCCAGCGCTCCACCGGCTACGGCTGGAGGAAAGCCCTCACCGTGGCGGACGTGGCCGAATGGGCGTCCTTCATGAAGGGCCTAAAGAGCGACATAGTCCTCATGGTGGACAATTGTTACGGGGAATTTCTGGAAACCGCCGAGCCTATAGAGGCCGGGGCGGACTTGATAGCCGGCTCGCTGATAAAAAACCCGGGCGGCGGTTTGGCGTTGACGGGGGGCTACGTGGCGGGCAGGGCGGATTTGCTGGAGGCTGTGGCCTACCGCATGACGTGCCCTGGCATAGGTGACGAGTGCGGGCTGACCTTCGGCCAGTCCAGGGCCATGCTGCAGGGGCTGTTCCTGGCGCCTGTCACGGTCGCCGCCGCGCTGAAGGGCGCCATGCTCTGCGCCGCCGTTTTCGACGGGCTGGGCTACGACGTCTGCCCGCGGCCCTCGGAGGCGCGGAGCGACATAATACAGGGGGTGCGCCTGGGCTCCCCCGAGGCCGTGGTGGCCTTCTGCGAGGGGGTGCAGGCCGCCGCGCCCGTTGACGCCCACGTGAAGCCCGCGCCCTGGGACATGCCGGGCTACGAGGACCGGGTGATCATGGCGGCGGGCGCCTTCGTGCAAGGCTCTTCCATAGAGCTGTCCGCCGACGCCCCCATGCGCCCGCCCTACAACGCGTATTTCCAGGGCGGCCTGACATACGAGCATTCAAAGATGGGGGTATTGATGGCCTTGCGGGCGTTGGAGGAGAAGGGGCTTTTGCGGGGGCGGGGCTAGAGGGCGCGGGGCTCGGTCGGAGGCGGGGCAGGCGGCGGGGCGCGGAGATTATCTGATAATCCCAAAAATGCCGTTAAATACCGTGAGTATGGCCACGCCGGCAACGAGGTTGCCCAGGGAGATGACCAATACGGATTTTTTCACGTCCAGGTCCAAAACCGCGGATATGACGGAGCCGCTCCACACCCCCGTCCCCGGCAGGGGTATGGCCACGAAGGCGAACAGCCCCAGGAGGCTGTACTTGCGTATGGTCTCCGCTTTCCTCATGGCGCCGCTGACCCTGCGGTCGAGGAAGCCCCGCAGCCTGGGCAGATGGCGCAGCCGCCTGGTCAGGGGCTTCAGGAAGATGATGACGACGGGCGCGGGCAGGCAGGAGAACAGCCAGGCTATGGCGAAGACCTCCCAGAGGGGGTAGCCCATGGCCAGCCCGGTTATGATGCTGCCTTTCAGCTCTATGACAGGCGTCATGCTCATGAGGGCGATGAGCGCCAGCTGGGAAAATCTCTCCAATAGGGCCTCCTTCGTGGGGCGACGCGGCCGGGGGAGTCTCGTTTTGCGCACGTCGCGTCGCGCCGACGATCCTGCTTGGCATGAGGCGTTGCTGCGCTGTGGCGACGTTCAGTTTGTCAACGTTCAAACTATGTTTATGATACGGTTGCCAAAAATATTTTTTTCCGATGCGGAGGGCGGAGCTATGGGATAATTGCCTGTGAAACAGGCGTCACAAACCGCGCATCCCTCCGCGCCGAGTATGGAAACCAAGGCTTCTCTGGACAGGTAGGCCAGCGAATCCGCGCCGATGACGCGCGCCGTCTCGTCCACCGTGTTGTTATAGGCGATAAGCGCGTCGTTGTCCGGCACGTCCGTCCCGAAATAGCAGGCGTTGAGGAAAGGAGGAGAAGATATCCTCATGTGGACTTCCTTGGCGCCGGCTTCCCTTAAAGCCGACACGATACGCGCCGAAGTCGTGCCCCTCACTATAGAATCGTCGATCAGGACTACCCGTTTGCCGTTGATATTGGCGCTTAACGGGTTCAGCTTCAGCTTCACGGCTCTTTCGCGCTGTCCCTGAACGGGCTGAATAAAGGTTCTGCCAATGTATCTGTTTTTAATCAAGCCGACGCCGTAAGGGATGCCCGACTCCAGGGAATAGCCTATAGCCGCGCTTATGCCCGAATCCGGCACGCCGACGACGATATCCGCATCGGCAAAATTCTCTCTGGCCAAGCTCCTGCCCATCTCCTGCCTAACCTTTTCCACGCTCACGCCTTCCAAAATGCTGTCCGGCCTGGCGAAGTAAATGAATTCAAATGAGCAAAAAGCTTTTTTGGCATGCAGGCCCGAGTCCAATGCTCGCATTCGACCGTTTTCAATGACGATGATTTCCCCGGGCGACACATCGCGTATGAATTCCCCCCCCACTGCGTCAATGGCGCAGGATTCCGACGCGAACACGTAGTGACCTGCCACCTTGCCCATGCATAAGGGGCGGAACCCGTTAGGATCACGAGCCGCTATTAGCTTTCTCGGACTCATGATAAGGAGTGAGTAGGCCCCGCTTATACGTCTCATGGCCTTCATCAGAGCCTCTTCTATTGACTTGGAGCCGAGCCGCTCCTGGACAATAATATACGCAATTATCTCACTGTCGTTGGATGAATGGAATATGCCTCCCGCCATTTCTATCTGATGCCGCAGTTCGTTGGCGTTTACAAGATTGCCGTTGTGGGCGATAGCAAGATTGCCTTTGATATGAGTGACAACTATCGGCTGTGCGTTTTCCTTGATGCTGTCGCCGGTGGTAGAATAACGCACATGGCCTATAGCCGCGTTTCCCTTCAGGCGTTGGAGCAATTTTTCATGGAAGACGTCCATGACCAACCCCAGATCCTTATGATAGCTGATGACGCCTCTGTCGTTCACCGCGATCCCACAGGACTCCTGCCCTCTGTGCTGTAAAGAAAAAAGCCCTGTAAATGTTTCATAAACGGGATCAATATCTGAGCCAGGCAAAGTGGAGATCCCGAAAACGCCGCATTCCTCATGCAACTTGTCAAATTCAAAACAAATATCCCTATTATTTACCATAATCATACACCTAAGGCCTCAAAATTTGCTGCGCAAACTTCGAGTTTCATTTTTTAAGAGCCGGATTTCGCACAACGCGCAAATAGCCGCGCTCGATTTTCACGAGCTTTATTCCTCGTAGGTGCGGATAACCCTGCGGGAAATCTCAGCCTTGCTCATTCTGCGCTCCATGGCCTGTTTTTCCAGAAACCTGTGCGCTTGCGGTTCTGACATTTTAAGACTCGATATCAGCAACGCCTTCGCGCGCCCTACCAGCTGCATATCCTCGATCCGGCGTTTTAAGCTTTCATTCTGTTCTCTCATGGATTCGAGTCTATTGCTTACAATCGCGATGTTCCTGAGCGTCTGCCAGAGGATGTCTCTTTTTAGAGGCTTGCTTATCACAAAGACGCCCGCAGCCTCCAGCTTTAGAGAAAATCCCGGCAAATCGTCCTCCGTCACGACTGTCAGGCATTGGCAACTGCTTTGCGCCACGGTTTCCAAGGCCAATCTGACGTCGGAGCTGTCAGGCAACGGGGAGTTAATCACGCACAGCGCGAAATCGCCGTTAGAGAGAGCCTTTCTAGCTTCCGCCGCGTCGTTGACGGTCGTCACGACGCCATATTTGCAGGACGTCAAAAAATCCTCAAAAAATACGCGCGCCTTTTCCGTAGCGGATACCACCAATATCTTTCTCATAAAATACCATCAATATTATCCCACGCGCAAACAACGGACAAAACTCACGAGAAACCTCTTTCGCCGACCTAGGCGGCAGGCCTCGCCGACGCTATGGGCGCCAACAGCCCCGCTCCGTCAACAACAGGCGACGGGAAAAAGACAAGTGAGGATGTTCGCTCTCCAGGCGCAAAACAACATAAGCCCGCTTGTGTCGCAGGCGCACAAACACCGCTATTCGGCGCGCCACAGCAGGAACAAACCCGGCGGCCCATAGTCTTGTCAAAAACGCGCACGTCATAACGCCACGAGTTGGATATGAGTTGCGCACCTAATATATCATACCACAAAAACAGCTTTTTCTACAGGTGTTTTTCCGCAAAAGATGCGTCCGGCACGGATCTTCCGATTTAACTATAAAGTTTGAAGATCCGCTCGTTAACCGGCATTACGCCCGCGTTCGTAGAAACTAATGCTAATCCGCATTTAAAATATTACCTTGAAACGGATCAGTAGATCCTATTTTAACATACGCCAATAATTTTGGGCGTATGTTAAAATAGGATAAGTATAAAAATAATAGGGAGAAAAGCAAAAAAATGGCTATAACTATTGACTAGCGGAATTTTACACGATATACTATCTGTAAGAAACAGCAAAGGCGCTGGGGGCTTCTCCTTGGCGCCGTTTTTTGTTTGGGCATGGGGCGCGGGCGCCGCGCCGCCGTCAGCCCGGAGCCGCCCCGAAAACCCAAAACGCTTGCGTGGCCGCGATTAGCATTGATATTGATTAAGAGAAGGAGGAGCTGCTAATGTTCAACATGGATACGGATTATGGAAGTATGGTGTTCAATGACGTGGTTATGAAAAAAAGGTTGCCCAAGGAGATTTACGAGTCGCTGAGAAAGACTATGCAGACCCGCGTGCCTTTGGACATCGGCGTGGCGAACGTCGTGGCGGGCGCCATGAAGAACTGGGCCGTCGAGAAGGGCGTCACGCATTTCACCCACTGGTTCCAGCCTATGACCGGGGTGACTGCGGAGAAGCACGAGTCCTTCGTCTCCCCCCAGTCGGACGGTCGTGTGATAATGGACTTCTCGGGCAAGGAACTGGTCAAGGGCGAGCCTGACGCCTCCAGCTTCCCCAGCGGCGGCATAAGGGCTACCTTCGAGGCCAGGGGCTACACGGCCTGGGACCCCACGTCTCCCGCATTCATCAAAGGCAACGTGCTTTGCATACCTACCGCTTTCTGCGCCTACAGCGGCGAGGCCCTCGACAAAAAGACCCCGTTGCTGAGGTCGATGCAGGCGATCAGCAAGGAAGGGCGCAGGATTCTCAAACTCTTCGGCGAGGGCGAGGATGTGGACGTGGTGACCAACGTGGGCGCCGAGCAGGAATATTTCCTTATAGACAGGAGCGTTTACGAAAAACGCCTGGATCTGATTTACTGCGGGCGGACTCTGTTCGGAGCCAGGCCGCCCAAAGGCCAGGATTTGGAGGACCATTATTTCGGCGTCATCAAGCCCAGGGTCGCGGCTTACATGCAGGAATTGGACGAGACGCTGTGGTCTCTGGGCATCCCTAGCAAAACCAAGCATAACGAGGTGGCGCCGGCGCAGCATGAATTGGCGCAGATATATGAGAGCGTGAATCTGGCCACGGACCACAACCAGCTGACGATGGAGATAATGCGGGTCATCGCGCCCAAATACGGCCTGGCGTGCCTGCTGCACGAGAAGCCTTTCGCGGGGGTCAACGGCAGCGGCAAGCACAACAACTGGTCCATAGCGACCACCGCCGGCGAGAATCTCCTCGACCCAGGCAAGTCCCCGGCCCAGAACGCGCGCTTCCTGCTTTTCCTCTCCGCGATAATCAAAGCCGTTGACGACCATCAGGATCTGTTGCGCACGTCCGTGGCCACCGCCGCGAACGACCACCGGCTCGGCGCCAACGAGGCCCCGCCCGCCATCATCTCCATATTCTTGGGGGACGAGCTGGCGGAGATACTGGAGACCATCAAGAGCGGGGCGGATTACGAGCAGCGGAACCAGTCGCAGTTGGCGATAGGCGTTGACGTGCTGCCCGTGTTCCCCAAGGATTCCACGGACAGGAACAGGACGTCGCCATTCGCTTTCACGGGCAACAAATTTGAATTCCGCATGGTGGGGTCGTCCCTGTCCATAGCCGGGCCGAATTTCGTGCTTAACACCATCGTGGCCGACGTGCTGTCGCAGTTTGCCGACGAGTTGGAAAAAGCGGACGACTTCCTGGCGGGCGTGCATGCCATCGTCAAGAGGACTATCACGGAACACGAGCGCATCATCTTCAACGGCAACAACTATTCAGCCGAATGGGTGGCCGAGGCGGAGAAGAGAGGCCTTATGAACCTGGCGAACGCGTCCGACGCCTTGCGGCTGTTCGCTTCCGAGAAAAACGTGAAGCTCTTCGAGAAACACGGCGTGCTGTCAAAAGCGGAGGTGCATTCCAGGGAGGAACTGTTGCTGGAGAACTACGTGAAAATCCTCCATATCGAGGCGTTGAGCATGATCGACATCGTCCATAGGGATATAGTGCCGGCCGTCATCGGCTACACCGCCAAGGTCATCGACGCCCTTAACAAAAAGAAGAGCATGGCGACGCTGGACGTCTCCCTGGAGAGCAAGCTGGCCGAGAGGCTGTCGGGGCTGTCGGGCACGCTCCAGAAGGATTTGGAGAGCCTGGAGGAAGCCGTGATGAAGGCGGCCGACTGCGGGGACACGGTGGAAAGCGCCAGGTACTACAGCACGGAGGTGTTCTACAGCATGCAGTCGCTGAGAGGCTCGGTGGACGAGCTGGAGACGCTGGTAGGCAAGGATGACTGGCCCCTGCCGTCTTATGGGGAGATACTGTACAGCGTGAAGTAGCGCTCGGGGGAGGGGCAATAAAAAGCCCCAATAAGGAACGGGCGCGACGCGGCGTGGCCCTCCGGACTGTGAGGATATGCGGGACGGAGGGCCGCCAGCGCGCATGGCGCGTTTGCCTGCCAAATATTAGTGAGACCAATCCTTCTGAAAATCATGCCAATCTTCCTGACAATCTTGAACGACGGCCACGGAGGATGTATAATGTTAAGATGATTGTCGATTCGTAGAGCTATTTTATCAGGAGGAAGTATGACAAAGTACATATTCGTGACAGGAGGGGTCGTTTCCGGCCTGGGGAAAGGCATTACCGCCGCTTCGTTGGGCAGGCTGTTGAAGGCCAGAAGCCTCAAGGTAAGCGCCCAGAAGCTGGATCCCTATATTAACGTGGATCCCGGGACTATGAGCCCTATACAGCACGGCGAGGTGTTTGTCACGGAGGACGGGGCGGAGACAGACTTGGATTTGGGGCATTATGAGCGTTTCATCGATGTGGATCTTAACCGTTTTTCAAACTTGACCACCGGCAAGGTTTACTGGAACGTGTTGCAAAAGGAGCGGAGGGGAGAATATTTGGGCGAGACCGTCCAGGTCATACCCCACATCACGAATGAGATCAAGCAATTCATCTATGACGCGGGAAGAACCAGCGAGAGCGATATAGTCATCACGGAAATCGGCGGCACGATAGGCGACATTGAGAGCCAGCCGTTTTTGGAAGCTATACGCCAGGTGGCTCTGGAGATAGGCAAGGAAAACTGTCTATACATACACGTCACGCTAGTGCCGTTTATCGAAGGCTCCAAGGAGTACAAATCCAAGCCCACCCAGCACTCCGTCAGGGAATTGCAGTCAATGGGAATATCGCCGGACATAGTCGTCATACGCTCCGACGGGGCCGTGGGCGGAGACATACGCAAAAAGATCGCGCTATACTGTAACATACAACCGGAATGCGTAATAGAGAACATCACGCTTCCTTTGTTGTACGAAGCTCCGTTGAAGCTGGAGGAACAGAATTTCTCATCCATTGTCTGCAAGAAACTCCACATACATGCCCCCGACCCGAACCTAGAGGATTGGTCGGCCATGCTCAAGCGCATCGCTTGCCGCAGCAAAAGCGCGCGCGTCGCCTTAGTGGGGAAGTACACGAAGCTGCACGACGCTTATTTCTCTATCGCCCAGGCTTTAGCTCACGCCGGTTATGAGAATGAGGCGAAGGTGGAGATAGTTTGGATTGAGTCTGAAGACATAAGCGTGGCGAACGTTGGCGCGGCGCTTTATGACTGTAGCGGAGTGCTGATACCCGGAGGATTTGGGGAACGGGGCATAGAGGGCAAGATAATAGCCGCCGGGCACGCCAGGAGGAATAACATCCCGTATCTGGGGATATGCTTGGGGATGCAGGTCGCCGCAATAGAGTTCGCCCGCAACGTCTTGGGGCTTAAGGAAGCTAATTCAACCGAATTCGACGCGGGGACGCCGGATCCCGTGATTTATCTCATGGCGGATCAGCACGGGAACATACCCAAAGGCGGCACTATGAGGTTGGGGGCATATCCTTGTGACGTGGCCAAGGGGTCGGCGTTACATAGGGCGTACGGCCGAGAACTGATCTCCGAGCGCCATCGCCATAGATATGAGTTTAATAACGACTACAAAGACGCTTTTACGGGCGCGGGCATGAATATTTGCGGCATATCGCCCGACAAACTCCTAGTGGAAGCCATTGAGTTAGAGAGCAACGATTTTTTCGTCGGGGTGCAGTTCCACCCTGAGTTCAAGAGCCGCCCCAACAGGGCGCACCCGTTGTTCAAGGCGTTTATAGCGGCCGCGTTGGGCAGGCCGTCCACCAGGGAGGTCTCCACGGAGTGACACGGCCGAGATCAAAAATTGTGCCGCTGTCAAGACAAAGATATTGAAATCAGCCGCGTTTTGTGGTAGAATCTTCTT
>JAIRPE010000086.1 GCA_031257175.1 Eubacteriales Family XIII. Incertae Sedis bacterium
AAAGTGGCCCTCGACGCGCTGGGGAAAAGAAGAAAAATCAGTTAGCAAAAATTGCCATGGGAACGGGGCGTTTAAAAAAAAGATTCTCGCCCCCATCCACAACAACTTGACACCGTCCCTGTGACGATGTATGTTGACAAATCTGTTTTTATCCCGCATAATATAACTTGTGCTTGTAATTTTGACATACGAGCAGCAAGATAAGGGGAATTAGCTCAGCTGGGAGAGCGCGTGGTTCGCAATCACGAGGTCAGGGGTTCGATCCCCCTATTCTCCACCAACGTTATTACGTCGCCGCAAGGCGACATCAGGAGTGCAGGGCCGCGAAGTCCGGCAGAGTGTTTTACCAAGAGCCCTGCCAACGTTATTGCGTCGCCGCAAGGCGACGTTCTGCTAAAAGAAGGACGGCGTTCAGCCGTCTTTTTTCACCCCCGCCCCACACCCACAAAAACATAAAGTTTCCCCCATTACCAACGAAGTAATACATATGCGGCGGGCGCCGCGCGCCGGCTGCCCTCCCTCTGCCGTTTCCTGCCGTCCTCCCGGTTATTTCGGGCGGGGTTTGGGCCGGGGCGGCGCGCCGGATTTTGGATGAGAAAGTTGGAAGGAGAAAATCATAATGAGAAAATTTATATCGACCGCCCCCCGCCTGGGGTTGGGCCTGGGCTTGGCTTTGGCTCTGGTTCTGGCTTTGGCCGCCTGCGGCGGCAAGGGCGGGGGGGATGAGGGGAACGGCCATGAGCCTTCGGCTTCGGAGGCGGCGGGCGCCGCCTCGGCCGTCACGGAGGATTGGGCCGTGCCTGACAACGCGTTCACGGCTTGGTACAGCGAGGATGAGCCTGAGGACAGCACGGGGGTCTCCGTCGATTCTGAGACTGTCCGAATAGGGAAAACCGCAGACGGCAAGGATGTGTTCTCTCTCCTGCGCCTGCCCTTGAAGGGGACTTGGCTGGCCGCGGAGGTGAGCGAGGCTCGGCTTTGGCTCAAGCCTGAGGGCGGGGGCGCGGCCCCCGAGGCTGTGCGCGTCAGCTTCGCCTCGCAGCCCTGGAGTTTCTCCCTGACCACCCGCGCGGAGGCCCGCGCCTTGGTCGAGACGGGGAGCATGTCGTCCCAGCCCGTCCAAAAAGAGAAGGACGGCTGGGTGAGCGTCCCCGTGACGGATTACGTGAGGGTGCTGCTCAGCGGGGAGCATCCCAACTACGGCTTCGCGCTCTTCGGGGAGACGGAGGGCGAGACCGCGGCCTTCGCCTCGGGCTGGGCGGAGGACGCGGCGTCGCGCCCCTATCTGCGCGTCACGGGCGCGGCGGGCGAGCGGGATTTGGGCCACGGCAAATTCGCCTACGCGGAGACGCCGCTGCCGGGCGCGGGGATCGAAGAGGGCGGCAATTGCATGTCCTACGCCCTGCGCGACCTGGACATGATACTCATCGACGACCTGGGGGCGGATTTTGACGAGATGAACCGCGTCTACGCCGAATCGGGAGAGGACGGCGTGGCGGATTACACGGCCAAACTGGTCGAGGATTACGTGGGCGCCCACGAGGACGCCTTGGGGATTTCCGACTTCCGCCGATTGGACGGCTTCGACGCGGGGATTGACCCCTCCGCGGAGTACCGCGTGGCCCTGCGCGTGGGCTGCAAGGTGTACGAGGAGGCGCCCGACTTGGGCGGGAAGGGCAATTTTGATTTCCATTTTTGGGCGCAATTGGACGACGGGCAGTGGGCGCAGAAGTTCCCTCTGGACGCGTCCGAGATAGTCCCCGCCTCGGGCCCTGGGATTCCGCCTGACAAATATCCTTGGGATTCCGCGCTTATGTGGACGGACAAGGCGCAAAACTATTACACCAGCAAGGTCACGTTCTTCGCCGTGACGAAGGGTACTGAGGAGTTCACGAAGCATAAGACCGACCCGCGCTAGAGGGAATGCCGCTTCATGCTGTTCCCTCTTTGAAATGCGGGATGGCGAAGAGAGAGCGGCGTCAGGCGCGAAGAACGCCCTCGCGGCCCGAATGGAGCCGCGAGGGCGTTCTTTTATTGCTGTTTTCCGACGCCCGCCCTATGTTCGGGGGCGGGCTCAATGGCCGGCGTCATAGGCCCGCCGTTTTGGCCTGGGGCGAGGGTTACCTCCGAACGCCTGCCAGGTGCGAGTTGACGCGCTTCCATTCCGCTTCCAGGGCGGCCCAGTCGCGATTGGCCGTCAGGTTTTTCCAATGCTCGAGGGCGAAGCCCAGCGTCGGGTCTTGGGCGGTCTTGCGGTCAAAGTCATGGGAGTTGGTCGCTTCCTGCACGTCGAAGTAGTACCATGCCGCTTTGTCGGCGTTGTCCACCCAGTGTATCATGGCGGGGAGCATGTCCTCCTCGCTGTCCACTCCGCGTTCGAGGACTCGGTTCATTATCGCGATGAACTCGGCGCGGGTGATGTTGTCGTTGGGTCGGAACAGGCCGTTGCCGTCGCCCTTCAGCCAGCCTATGGAGGCCGCGAGCAGTATGTCCGTCTCAGCCCAGTGCTTCTCGATGTCGGTGAAGGTCAGGTCGTTCTTGGGCTGGAGCGCCATCAGGCGGGCGAACCTGGCGATGACCGCCGAAAGCTCGGCGCGGGTGATGCTGCCGTTCGGCCTGAAATCTCCCTCAGGATAGCCCTTCACCACGCCCATCTCGCTCATGACGGACACGGGGACGAAGTAAAATCTGTCGTAGGTGACGTCCGGGAACGGGTTCTTTTCCATCCAATAATTGTTTCGGACGTCGTCCAGCAGCAGCCTGTACAGAACCGTCGTGACTTCGCCGCGGGTGATGCTCTGTTTCGGGCGCACGGTGCCGTCGGGATAGCCTATGACGTATGCCACGTGGTCGCTGATGAATATGCTGGGGGCTGAAGCCAGCGGCGGTTCTTCTTCCTCGACCGTCACCGTGGGGGGCGGGGTCGTCGTGCCGCCACCGCCGGTGGAGGGTCCGGGGCCTGTGCCGGGGCCGTTGCTTCTCCACTGGGCGTAGAGGGTCGTGTCCGCTTTGATGTTGAACGTCCCTCCTGCCGCGTAGGAAGTTCCCGTCCCGTCGGCTTTCGTGTTCCATCCCTGGAATGTGTAGCCTGACCTGTCAATTGCTCCCTTGGTCAGCACGGTGACGGCGCTGCCCGAGGCGTACTTGTTCGTCCCTGTCGGGGCGTTGCCGTTCGTGTCCACGGTGGCCGTGCCGCTGGTGTGGCCGTTGCCGTTGTAGGTCACGGTGAAGGCGAAGACTTGCTCCAGCGTCGGTCTTTCAGTCCACTGGGCGTAGAGGGTCGTGTTCTCGGTTATGGTGAACACGCCGCCCGCGCCGTAGCTCGTCCCGCTGCCGTTCGCCGCCGTGTTCCAGCCTTGGAACACGTAGCCGTCTTTTTCCAGGTCGCCCTTGCCCAGCACGGTCACCGGGCTTTCAGGCTCGTACTTGTTCGTCCCCGCCTGGGCGTTGCCGTTCGCGTCCACGGGGACTGTCCCGTCGGTGTGGCCGTTGCCGTCGTAGGTTATCGTGACGGCCAGGTCGGTGGGCTCGTCGGGGCCCCATATCGCGTAGAGGGTCACGTTGCCTGTGATGGTGAACTCGAGGCCCGCGCTGTAGCCTATCCCGCTGCCGTCGGCTTCGGTGTTCCAGCCTTGGAACACCTGGTCGTCCTTGGCCAGGTCGCCTTTGCCCAGGACGGTCACGTTTCTGCCCGAGGCGTATTTGTTAGTCCCTGTCGGAGCGTTGCCGTTCGTGTCAACGGGCGCCGTGCCGCTGTCGTTGCCGTTGCCGTCGTAGGTCACGGTGAAGGCTTGCTCCAGCGCCGGCTTCCGCGTCCACTGGGCGTAGAGGGTCGTGTCCTCGGTTATGGTGAACTCGCCGCCCGCGCTATAGCTCGTCCCGCTACCGTCCGCCGCCGTGTTCCAGCACTGGAACACATAGCCGTTATTGGTCAGGTCGCCTTTGCCCAGCACGGTCACTTCGCTGCCTGAGGCGTATTTGTTGGTGCCGCTTGGGGCGTTGCCGTTCGTGTCGGCGGGCGCCGTGCCGCTGTCGTTGCCGTTGCCGTTGTAGGTCACGGTGAAGGCTTGCTCCAGCGTCGGCCTTTCAGTCCACTGGGCGTAGAGGGTCGTGTTCTCGTTGATGGGGAATTTGTCCCCCGCGTTATAGCTCGTCCCGCTGCCGTCCGCCGCCGTGTTCCAGCGCTGGAACACATAGCCGTTATTGGTCAGGTCGCCCTTGCCCAGGACGATCACGCCGCTCGCGGGCTCGTACTTGTTGGTTCCCGCCTCGGCGCTGCCGTTCGTGTCCGCGGGGGCCGTCCCGCCCGTGTTCCCGTTGCCGTCGTAGGTCACGGTGAACACGTTCTTGTACACCGCCCAGTATTCCCTGGGCGTCGTCGCTATGTTGAAGGCGTAGTCCAGGTTCATCGGCCACGCCCAGCCTTCCGTGCTGGCCCAGCCCAGGAACACGTAGCCGCTCGGGGGCAAGATGATGTCGCCGGGCGCCACCAGCGGCTGGTTGTGCGCCACCGTCCGCCTCACCTCGGTGACAGTCCCGCCGAAGGTGCCGTTAAGCCCGCCGCTCACCGAATGGAAGATGACATTGGCCTGTATGTCGGGCGGGTATTTCGGGTACAGGTACAGCACGCGGTCGCCTTGGGCTCCCACGGGGAGCGTGTTAACGTAGGCTTCGTCGAAAGCCCGTCCCTCGTCGAAGCGCCCGCCGCCGTTTTCGTAGAACCAGCCCAGGAAACGCTGGCCTTCCATTTCCGTGCCGCGCGGTTCCAGGGGCAGGGCCTCGTAGGCGTCGCCGAAGCTGCTGCCGTACCTGACGTCGTAGGTCGCCCAAGGCGCGTTCTGCGTCGCGGCGTAGGGAGCCTTCATGAACACGACTTTGACGTATTTCCAGGTGTATTTCGCGTAAAGCTGGATGTCGGTGTATATGGGCTTCGTGCCCTCGTACTTCACGTAGGAGACGCCGTCCCCCGCGTCGATTCTCTCATACCAGCCCTCGAACTCCGCCATGCCCTGGAAGGCGGGCGGCACGTAGCCGGGCAACGGCCCATAGGAGCCCACGTAGGTCTGGCCGTTGGGCGCGTCGCTCTTCGTCAGCGCGGGTATCAAGGACGCGTCCTGAGCCGCGGCGGAGTAGAACTGCACCGTGTGCTTGTTGTCGGCGGCCAGGGGCGCCCACTTCGCGTAGAGCGCGAGAGGGGCGGCGGGCATGGGCGCGCCGTAGGCGGGGTCGGTCTCGTGGCCGGGCACCGCGTTGAACTGATACGGCTGGTAACGCGCCTCGTCCACGAACCAGCCCGCGAAGGAGTACCCAGGCATCTCAGGCGTTTCCAGATAACTCCCTATACTCGCCTCGAAGGGCACGTCCTCCCTCACCTCGGGGTTCGTCGAGGCGTTGGTCTTGTAGACGGTGAGCGGGTAGGACTTGCGGTTGTAGTACACGTACACCTGGACGGGGTTCTCTATGTTGTAGTTGTTGTCAGACCCCGCGGTCACGGCGCCGTACCAACTGTTCGCGTTCTGCGCGGGATCCCCGCTGACCGCCAGGGGGAAGTAGTCCCCGTAGGTGAAGCAGGCCGTGCCCGCTATGTCGAAGCCGTCTATCAGTATCTGTATGGCAGGCTCCTCAGGGACGAATATGCCCCTGTTGGGCGAGGCCGCCGTCGGCTCGTCGGCGTTAGAGGGCGTCTGGACGATGATATTGTTGCCGCTTGCCCCGATATCCTGCCTGAGGTTCCGAACCGAGCGGGCGAGTTCCGCGGCCTCCGTGTAGTCATCATTGAAATAGCCGCCAGCGTCATAGGAGCCGGAAAGATTGATAAGCTTGTAGACGCCGCCGTCGTAGTTATATGTGGTGGTGGGGCTTTGCGCCGCGCCGCCCACGTTCTGGAGCATGTAATGGATCGCGAACAGGCGCCTGGTGTTGTTCGCCCATGCCGAAGTCACGGACACGCGGTTGCCGCTCGCCGCTCCATAGAGGCGGCTGTCGAAGGTGGCGAAGGGGTTTTTCCAATAAGCCCCTGTCGGCCTGCCGTTGACTAACAGCCTCCATCCGTCAAAGTATGACGCCGCGCCCGGCCGAGGTATGGGATACACCGAGGTCAGGCTCTGCTCCCTCTTGGCGTAGATGTAGTAGTCGGGCGCGGTGTCGCGCCCGGGCGACAATGCCACAGTAGGGGCGGCAGGGGCCACTATTTCGCTACGGGTGGTTTCGGTGGGGTTCGACGAGATATCCCCCAAGAAATCCATCCCCAAGGTGTACACCTGCTGCCTGTAATACACGTTGACCACCGTGTCCCCAGCGATGGACGCGTTGAACACCCCTGCGGCCCCCGCCAGCGTATGCTCGCTCTGCCTGTCCGTGGCGGCCGTGCCGGCGCTGGGCGTGAGGGTGTCGTTCGCTACGCTGATGTGGCGGAACACGGAGCCTTCGGGGCGATTGGCGGCCTCATCGGCGCCCTCCCTGCTGACCGAAATCCCGTTCAGGGCGGCCAATCCCGCGCTGAGGTCAATGGGCCTCGACACGGCCCTCAATATCCTGTAATTCCCCTGATTCTCGCCGGGGTCCAGCGCGGGGTCGGCCATAGGGTCATAGCCGCCCGCAGGCGTGGCCGTGGCGAAGGGCGCCAGCGCGTCGGGCTTCTCCACCCAATATACTACGGTGTAGCTGGTGGAACTGAGCCGCCACTTAGCCCTCAGGGTGATATCGCCCGTCACGGGCGCGGAAAAATCGTAGGGCGAGTCGGCGGGAACGCCGCCCGCGCCGACCAAATACCAGCCCTCGAAGGCGTAGCCGCCCCGCTGCGGGGCGGGAGAGGGCGTCGGGACGGCGGCGCCGCTAGTCCATATGTGAACAGGGGGCGTCACGCTGCCTCCGTCGCTGTCAAAGGCCACGGTGAAATAACTGCCCATGTCAGGCACGACGACCAGATGCTTGCTCTGGGGCGCCAGCGCCGTCACGTCGCCCGTGGGGGGATTGGCGTTGCCGCCGCCCGCCGCGTCGGCGCCTGTCCTGGTCTCGCCCACGCCGTACCACAGGTACTTCCATTGCCCGGCGAAGACCCCGTTAAAATTGTTCACGGCGTAGCCGGGGGCGGATATCCCGTCCTCCGGCCCGCGCAGCTCCGTCCTGACAAGCTCAAGAACGGGCTCGCCGCCGTCGGGGTAGCTCCAGTTGTAATACTCGACCCTGTAGGCTTCCTCAAAGACCGCGTACAGAGCCGTGTCCTCGGCCAACTCCCTGGGGAAGGTGGACAGCACGTCCCCCGCCCCGGCGTCCCTGCGGGCCGCCCAGCCGACGAACCTCTTGCCGTCCAGGTCGGCCAGCCGCTTCAGCTCCTGGCCCGCCGCGCCCGCGAGCATGTCCTCCGTGAGGGTGGCTGACGCGCCGTCTCCCTTGTCAAGGAGCAGATATGTCAGCCAAATGTCGTGCCTGTCCGCAGGGGCCGCGCCGCCCACCGGGATGTAAAAGGAGACCGTGACGTACCTGGCGTCTATGTAATGGGCGTAGAGGTCCAGGCACAGCTTGCCGCCCTCGCCGTCGGGCTTGAACAGAGTGACGGGCAAACTGTTCAAGTAGCCGAAGTCGGTGTATCCCCGCGTGTACCAGCCGTTGAATTTCTTGCCCTGTTCGTCGTAGTCGGGTATCTTGGCGGAATGCTCGGGCATTCCCTTGGGGTCTTCCACCGCGCAGATGGGGACGTCCCGCCCCTCCACCGACACGGGCGCGCCCGCCCTCAGCTCTATGGGGGCCGTATCCCCCTCGCTGAGGTGGAACCTCACGTAATACTCAGGGTCGCCGTCCTTGGCCGCGACGCCCGCGGCCCCGCTCGGCATCAGCCCCAAGAGCAGGAAGAGCGTCAGCAGCGCCGCTGCCGGCCTATTGCGCTTTTGCGTAAACTTCATTTCCAATTCGCCTCCCTCAATCATTTCCTTACATTATGGAGGGAATCCATGACTTTCCCTCCCGGGGATTTCTAAAAGCCCACTGTAATTCACTTTCGGCAGACCCCGGCGCGCGGGCCTCCAAGCCCCGTTCGCGCCCCTCCGTGGCGACGGCCTGCCGCGCCGCCGCCACGAAACGCAAACCTTACGCATTTCAAACAACCTCCCGTCGATTTACAAATGATATTCGATTTATAAAATATTTCCTCATCAAGCCCACCTTTAAGAAAATCATATACCTATCCCGTCATATAGTCAATGTTATTAGCATTTCAAAGATGTTTAACCTACGTGATATTTATGTTAAGTTTTGTTTATGCTAAATTTTGTATGGAAAAAATCGCTTTATACGCTATAAATTCGTCTCTAGGTCTAATATTTACCTATTTTAAAATCTTACACTGCTGCGGATTGGCGGATTCTCCCATCCGCCGCCTTCCCAACGTTTTTTGGCAATAATCAAATAAAAAATAGTATAAAAAAACACCGCAGCCCCTGCGTCCCGAGGAGGACGGTGATAATGACTCTGTTCCTTTGACGTTCCGACTTGCTGGGAAGTTCCCAAAAAAAATTCCGCCCTGCGGCCTCATGCTTGAGCGTAATTTAGACAGGATGAGGGTCAGCCGCCCGCTTCGGGACGCGGCGCCACGCTCCTTTTCTGTTGCTCGTACACCCAGGCCATGACCTCGGCCACCGCCTGGTAGAATTCGGAAGGGATGTATTCGTTGATTTCCACGGAGGCGTACAGGCTCCTGGCCAGGGGCGGGTTCTCCAGTATGAGGACGCCGCTCTTCTCCGCCGCGGCTATGATGCGGGCCGCCGCCCTGTCCTGCCCCTTGGCCAGCACTATGGGCGCGGGGTCCGCGTCGATGTCGTACTTCATGGCCACGGCGAAATGGGTCGGGTTGCGCACCACCACGTCGGCCTGGGGCACCATCTGTATCATGCGGTTCATGCTCATGGCCCGCTGCTTCTCGCGGCGCTTGCTCTTTATCATCGGGTCGCCCTCGGTCTGCTTGAACTCGTCTTTGACCTCCTGCTTGCTCATCCTCAGCTTCTTCTCGTAGTCGTACTTCTGGTAGACGTAGTCCAGCGCCGCCACCCCCGCGAATATGAGGCAGACTATCAGCACCATGCCCATGATTTTCCCCGTCATGTAGCGCAGCCCCTCGTCCATCCGCGTGTTCAGCATGTCGGGGGAAACGACCATCAGCTCCATGATGGTGCTGTACACCAGCCAGATGATCACGCTTATCTTCACGACGCTCTTGACAAGCTCCACCAGGGAGCGGACGGAGAATAGCCTTTTCAGGCCCTGCAGGGGGTTGATGCGGTTAAACTTGAATTTCAGCAGCTCCCCCGTGACCAGGAAGCGGGTCTGGACGCCGCTGACCACGAAGGCTATGAGGAACATGGCGCCCATTATCGGCAGCGCCCCCGCGGCCACGACCACCGCCGCCTCCCGCCACAAAAGCCCGCTGTCCTCTATGCCCATGCTGTCCATGGAGCCCGCCACGTTCATGACCTTGAAGTAAAATTCCCTTAATTGGGAAACGATGAGGGGCGACAGGTTCACCGCCATGAAGAAGCCCACCAGGATGGACGCCACGCTGACTATGTCCCTGCTCTTAAAGACATTGCCCTTCTTCCGCTCGTCGCTCCGCTTTTTGGAAGTGGCTTTTTCTGTCTTATTGGTGTCGGCCACGGCTTCTCACCACCTTCCCCGCGCTATAGCGCCAGCCTCCCTATGGCTTCGTCGAGCCGCTGCATCATTATCCCGTTGATCTGCGTCATGAAGCGGGTCAGCACCGGCACTATGGTCAGCAGTATCACCATCCCGCAGATCACCTTCATCTGGATGTTCACCACGAACACGTTGATGTTCGGCACCACCTTCATCATGATGCCCACCGCCACCTCCACCACCATTATGGTGACTATCCACGGCAGCGCGAGCTGAACCCCGTAAATCAGCACGTAGGCGAAAAGCTCTATCACGTACATGGATATCTCGCCATTGACCCGCTCAAAGCCGAGGGGCGCCACGTCGTAGGATTTCTGCGCCACGGCCATCAGGTTCATGTGGCTGTTGGTGACGAAGAAGAGCATGGAGTAGAAAATCGTCATGAGGTTGCCCGTTATGGACACGTTTGAATTCGTCGTGGGGTCGTACATGGAGGCCATGGCCAGGCCCATCTGATAGTCGATGAGCTGGCCGCCGAAGTGGAAAACGGCGAAAAACAGCGTCATCACGAAGCCCAGGACGAAGCCCACAGCGAATTCCTTCACCAGCGTGACCATCATCTCGACGCCGCTGTAGCCCACGACCGTCACGCCCTCCAGCCCCGAGGCGGTGAAAAGCGCCAGCCCCAGCGCCAGCCCGACCTTCACCACGGACGGGATGTTCTGCCTGCCGAATATGGGGTTTAGGGCTATGACGCCGAAGAGCCTGCAAGCGGCGAACATCAGCACCAGCAGATAGTTCAAATCAACCATTGTCTCCACGTTTCCCGCAGGCGGCGCCCGAGGGCCTCAAGGGGGGGCGCGCGCGCCCGTTCAGCCCGTCATCACCGCCATCACCTCGAACAGCCTCAGCGTCAGGTCCACCAGCTTCTGCATCATGAAATTGCCGAATATGATAAGCACCAGGGCTATGACGATGATTTTGGGCACGAAGGTGAGGGTCTGCTCGTTGATGGAGGTGGCGGCCTGGAAAACGGCTATTATCAAGCCCACCAGAATGCTCAGGCCCAAAATCGGGCCTCCCACCACAAACCCCGTCATAATCGCGTCCTGCAATATTTCCTGTAACTGTAATGTAGTCATAGGCGTCAATTAAAGGACATGACCAACGTCCTGACCAGCAGGCCCCACCCGTCCACGACCACGAACAGCAGTATCTTGAAGGGCAACGAAATCATGACGGGCGGCAGCATTATCATGCCCATAGACATGAGGGTGCTGGCGACGATGGTGTCTATTACTAAAAATGGGATAAAAAGCAGGAACCCGATGAGGAAGGCCCGTTTCAGCTCGCTGATGAGGAAGGCAGGCACCACGACGGACAACGGCAGGTCAACGCCTGACAGTTCGTCCACGGCGGGGCTTTTCGACAGGCTCTTGAAAAACCCCACTTCGTCGACGCCTGTCTGGGCGAGCATGAATTCTTTTATGGGCACCTGCGCCCTGTCCAGAAACTCCTGGGACTCTATGAGCCTGTCGTTGTAGGGCTGGAGGGCGTCGTCGTTTATGCGGTCCAGCACGGGCGACATGATGAAAAAGCTTATGAAGAGCGCCAGGCCTACGAGAACCTGCGTAGGAGGCGTCTGCTGCAGGCCCATGGCCTGCCTAAGAAAACCCAGCACGATGATGACCCGCGTGAAACAGGTCATCATGAGCAGCATGAACGGCGCGACGGTAATGAGCGTCAAGATGACGATGATCCTCACTACGTCGGATCCCCCGCCGTTAATCATTACTTCCATCCCATATCCCCCAGATAAATACGACCGAACGTTGTCGGTTATTGCTTAGATATCATTTTATCATGGTTTTTTTGATTTTACAAGGTATTTTTATAGAAATATAAATTTATGGGATAATATGGAACTATTGCTTGAATTTTTGCGAAAACAAAATCAATAGTAGAGCGCGGCACTCGCAAGGCCGTTCTACGGGAACTCAACAGCCTTGAGCTATGGCTTGCGCGGCGTCCATTCCCAGCAGCGCCACTCCGACCGCGTTGTCGGAGGACAAGTTGGCGTCCCCGAACACGCACTCCGGACGTGGGGCCGCGCCTGTTCCTCCCCACGCGGGCGCCCCGTTTTTCGTCTTACGCGGCCCCGACGCGCGGTTTGCGCGAACGGACTCCGCCTCCACCCATGCGGGCAAGCTGCCTCGGAGGAACATCGACGCGGCCACCCCTCCCGTGAACAAGACCTTGTCAATGCCGTATTCGGCGGCGGCGCTCACGGTGATGGCCGTTATCGCGGACCCGATGCGGCAAAACACTTCATGAACCAGGCCCCCCGCCGAAAATGGGATCCCCTCCCGCGCGGGCCGCTTTTCCGTATTTTCACGGCTTTTCAGCCTCTCTATTTCCCTCAGGGCTTGGGTCTCAATGCCGGAAAGGTTAAAAGACAGGCCGTCCACGGCTATCGCGCTTAATACGGGCGCCCCCACCATTTGCCTGACGCCATCCGCTTCCGCTCCCATTCCGGCTTCATGCCCCGTCGCCATAACGTCCAGAGCCGCCCCGCAGGGGAACGGCGCCTCCAACGCCACGCCGACCCGATCCAACAGCTGGCCGAATGAAATATCCTTGCTGCCGCCCACCTTACGCGCCGCGCCTTCTTCAAAAAACAGCAACTCCGACGTTCCGCCGGATATGTGCCAAGCCAAAAAACGCTCCTTGTATTCCAGGCAGGTCCCCCGCACCCCGGCGCGCGCGTGCCCCTCCTGATGGGAAAACCTCAAAAGCGGCACGCCCAGCGCCGTCGCCACTGCCTCCCCATACCTTAGCCCCGCGAGAAAGACGGGCATATAAGAGCCGTCGGCCGGCCTGGGCCTGTCGCTCACCGCCACGGCGCCTATATTGAGCCTATGCTCGCGCAAAACGGGCCCCGCCAACTCCGGAAGGTTCTCCCAATGCTGGAAAAGCGCCTCCGACTGCCTTAGCCCTCTTCCGCCGGGCTTGACGACGAGACGCTTCCTGCCATCCTCCAACACTTCGCCCGCCGCGCCGACAAGCGCCACGGAACTGGTATAGTTGCTGGTGTCGAATCCCAAAACTGTCATCGCGTTCCGATCAGCTTGCCCAATATGCCGTTGACGAACTTCGAGGAATCGTCCCCGCCAAAAATCTTCGCCAGATCCACGGCCTCGTTCGCCGACACGGAGGCGGGGATATTGTCCATGAACATGACCTCAGCCGCCGCTATCCGCAGTATGGTGAGGTCAACCCTGGCCATCCTGGCCGTCCTCCAATTGTCACTGCTTCGCTCGATAGCCGCGTCTATCGTTTCGAGATTGTCCCTCACATGCTCATAAATGGAGACTATGAAGCCGCGCTGGGACGCGTCCTCCAAGTATTTCCTCAGATAGTCCTCCATGGCCTCGGGGCTGAAATCCGTCTGCGCGTCCATCTGGAACAGCATCTGCATGGCCGTCTCTCTGGCCAAAGACCGCCTACCCCTGCCCATTTTCCGCCCCCCGCGCCTCGCCTGCGGGAAACCGCACTCCCTGAACGCCCACGTTCACCGCCTTCACCACCGCGTCCATCGCGTTTTCCAATTCGGTTTTCACGTTTTTTTGCAGATTCCACGCCACCTCGGGGACTTTCACTCCGTAATCGATGATGATTTGGACGTCCACCACGATCCCTTCTTCATCCTCCGAAACCCTTATCCCTTTGGACTTCAGCTCTTTCCCCAAAATATTCTGGGACAATGCGCCCTGGAACCCGCCGAATAGGTCGCTCACGCCCTTCGTGCGGAGCGCCGCCTCCCGAACGCACGCCGCTATGACGTCTTCCGAGATAGTGACGGATCCAAACCCGTTGAACTCACCTGCCATTTTGCTCACCTGCCGTTGTAGCCTCAATCCCCTCTTCCCCCTTCGCCGCCTCAGGCATCGTTATAGTCAGCAATATCTTGTCCACCCTGCGCTCCTTGACGGATTCCACCCTAAAAGCGCAGTCCCCTTCCTCAACCACGTACTCCCTCGAGTCGTCCTCCACGGGTATCTCCCCTATCCTGTCTATGATAAACCCGCCCACAGTCTCATGCTCGCTGGATTCAATGGCCAACCCCAGCTCCTCGTTCAAGTCGTCTATGTAATAGCCGCCGTCCAGCAACCAAGTGTTCGTCCCTGTTTTCTCAAGCTTAGGCTCGTCGTCGTCGTACTCGTCGTCAATGTTGCCCATTATCTCCTCGATGATGTCCTCTATGGTCACCATGCCCGAAAAACCGCCGTACTCGTCTATGAGCAGCGCCACATGGGTTTTGGTTTTCTGCATCTCGTGGAACAATTCGTCAATATTTTTGCTCTCCGGCACGAAATACGGCTTTTGAAGTATCTTCCTGATATGCACCTTCTCAAAGCCGTACTGTCTGGCGCGTATGATGAAGTCCTTCATGTAGAGGACGCCTATGACGTCGTCAACATCCTTGTCGTACACGGGCACCCTGGAATACTTCTCCTCCAGCAACTCGTCCACGTAGCTTGACAGAGGCTCATTGATGTTGATCATGTATACGTCCGTCCTGGGGGTCATAATCTCGTAGGCCAGCTTGTCGTCAAACTCGAATATGCTGGCTATCATCTCCTTGCCGGACTCGTTGATCTGCCCCGTCTCCTGCCCGACCTCCAGCAAGGACTTTATCTCCTCCTCGGAGTACTGGTCCTCAGCCTTGAGGCTGTCCCTGCCTGATATTTTCAGCAAAATGTTCACGGACTTGGAGAGAAGCCAGACGAAAGGCGCGGCTATCACGGATATGGCCTGTATGGGACGCGCCGAAAACAGCGCTATTTTTTCAGGCGCCAGCAACGCCATGCGCTTTGGGTAAAGCTCGCCCAGCACGAGGTTGAAGAAAGCCAGTATGAAGGTTATGGCCACCACCGCTATCTGATAGGCGTACGGCACGCCAAAACCGGCAAAAAACACGCTCACGTCCTCGCCCATGGATGTGGCCGCCACCGCGCTGGTCAAAAAACCCGCAAGGGTTATGACCACCTGTATGGTGGATAAAAACCTGTTTGGCTGCTCGAGCAGGCCCTGCAATATCCGCGCCCGCTTGTTCCCCTCCGCGGCCAGGTTCTTTATCCTCGCCTTGCTTACCGACACGATGGCGATTTCCGCAGCGGAAAAATACGCGTTAACCAACGTCAACGCGAGCAAAAACAGCAGTTGTGGCAAATAAGACCATCGTTCGGGATCCGGTTCCGGCATGTTTCCCCTCCAAATAGATGACACGTTCCGATTTTTCGCGGATCGACGGCGGCTCCCCTGCCACCTGAGTTATATTATACAGTATTTGGCGCCTTGTGTCCAATGCTTTCCACAGTCCAATGTTTTCCATATTGCCGCGATCAGAAAAAAATGCTATAATTTAAGCATATTCGGTGAGCCGCCTAGGCGTTCGCAGGAGGCTGCGGCGGCTCCGGTCGCCGCGTCGCAGGAGACGCGGTCAGGTTATCAGGCGCTGGCGTAGGCTATGATATCATTGTGAAAGGAGGCGCCGCTATGAGGGAAGTTTGTGAGTTTTTGAAGAAGTGCCAGACATACTATCTGGCCACGGTGGAGGGCGATCAGCCCCGCGTCCGGCCTTTCGGCACGGCGGAAATTTTTGAAGGCAGACTTTACATGCAGACAGAGAGGAACAAGGCCGTTTCAAAGCAAATGAAATCCAACCCCAAAGTAGAGATATGCGCGTATGACGACGCCAGTCAGAGTTGGCTTCGAATCGCCGCCACGGCGATAGATGACAGCCGCCGCGAAGTCAGGGCGCATATGCTGGGCGCGTACCCGGCTCTTCGTGACATGGGCTATTCTGAGGATGACGACAAAACTCAGACGCTCTATTTGAAGGAGGCCACCGCCACATTTTACAGTTTCGACGGAGCAAGCAGAACCGTCCGTTTCTGAATGTTGCACGGGCGGATCGCAAAAGGCCGCAGTTAGTGGCAAAAACAAATATCGGCAACGCTCTAACCAGGCGCCGATCGGCAACAAAACCGATCGGCGCCTGTTGTTGCTCAGCCGAATAAACATTGCGCATTTGCCGGTCCTTTATCGGGCGGCGCGTTCTCCCCTCACCTCAACTCCCGCAACGTCCGAACCAAATAATCTATCTCCGACGAAGTATTATAAAAAGCCAGCGACGGCCTCACCGTGGATTGAAGCCCGAAATGCCGCAGCACGGGCTGGGCGCAGTGATGCCCGGCCCTTACCGCTATCCCCGCCGAGCTGAGATAAGCGCCCACGTCCTCGGTCTTATGCCCGTCCAGCACGAAGGACAGCGCGCCCGCCCTCTCCGCCGCCGTCCCTACCAGCTTGAGGCCCCGCACCTTGGACAACTCCTCCACCGCGTACTTCATCAGGGCGCTCTCGTAAGCGTGTATGCTCGCCATGCCTGCGGCGGATACGTAGTCCAGCGCCGCGCCCAGCCCCACCGCGTCCGCCACGCTGCCCGTCCCCGCCTCGAACCGCGCCGGCGCGTCCTGGTAGACAGTGCGACGGAAGGTCACGTCCTTTATCATGTTGCCGCCGCCCTGCCAGGGCGACGACGCCTCCAACGCGTCGCTTCTGCCGTACACGGCCCCTATCCCCAGGGGGCCGAACACCTTGTGCCCCGAGAACACGAAGAAATCCGCGCCCAGGGCGTTCACGTCCACGGGCATGTGGGAGACCGACTGCGCCCCGTCCACCAGCACGGGGACGCCGTGCTTATGGGCTATGGCCGCCATCTCCTCCACGGGCGCCACCGTCCCCAGGGCGTTGGACACGTGCGCCATGGAGACGAAGCGGGTATGCGGCCCGAAGAGGGCGGCGTACTCCGACAGGGCTATCTGCCCGTCCGCGTCGATAGGCGCCACCCGTATCAGGGCGCCCGTCTCGGCCGCCACCATCTGCCAGGGCACGATGTTGGCGTGATGCTCCAGCAAGGTGAGGATTATCTCGTCCCCGGCCTTCAGGCGAGGCTTCAGGAACGCCCGCGCCACCAGGTTGATCCCCTCCGTGGCCCCCCTCACGAACACGATGTTGTCAGGCGACGGGGCGCCTATGAACCGCGCCGTTTTGTCCCTGGCGGCCTCGTAGGCGTCCGTTGAGCGGGCGGCCAGGGCGTGCGCCCCCCTATGGACGTTGGAGTTCTCGTGAAGATAATAATAGCTTATCCTGTCCACCACTTGCCTCGGCCTCTGGGTGGTGGCGGCGTTGTCCAGCCAGACCAGCGGCCTGCCGTTGATGTTTTCTGACAATATAGGGAAATCCTGACGCAGCCTCTCCACGGGCAATTCCCCCAAATAAGGCGGGACTGAAGGAGGCCCGTAATCCGTCGGCGCGAACCCCGCGCCCAACGCCTGCCCCCATGCCTCCGCCCTGCCCTTCTCGGGGTCTGACGTCAGCTCGGGCGCGTAAGCCCCGCCTTGCCCCGCGTTCGGGCTTAGGCCCACGCCAGGCCCGCCATAGCCCCCCGAAACCACGCCCCCGCCTGGGGCCGCGCCCCATACGCCGTCCCAGCCGCGCCGCGCCGCCCGCTCAATATCACCTCGCGTAATCATAATATTCACCAACCTCGACTTCTTCCAACACGCCCAGCGCGTCGTCAGCCAAAATCGCCGCCGAGCAGTAAAGCGACAGCAGATAGGACGCCACCCCATTGTCGTCAATGCCCCTGAAACGGACGGACAGGCCCCTGGACTGCTCGTTGGGCAGCCCCGACTGGTAAAGCCCTATGACCCCGCGCTTCGCCTCGCCCGTGCGCACCAGCAGTATGTTGGTTTTCCCGCCCTTGGCCTTGGGGTTTTTCAGCCCGTCCACGAAAAGCTTGTCTGTGGGTATGATAGGCACGCCCCGCCAGGTAACGAACGTCCCGCCGTTGACGCTCGCCGTCACCGGAGGCACCCCCCTGCGGGTGCATTCGCGCTCGAAAGCCGCGATGGCCCTGGGGTGGGCCAAAAAAAAGCCGGGATCCTTCCACACCTTGCTGATAAGCTCGTCCAAATCGTCAGGAGTGGGCGCCTTCTTCAGGGGCTTTATCCGCTGCCCGTCGGCCGCGTTTTTCAAAAGGCCGTAATCGTCGCTGTTGATTATCTGGCTTTCCTGCCGTTCCTTAAGGCTCTCTATGGCCAGCCCTATCTGCTCGCCAAGCTGGTCGTAGGGCGCGCCGTACACGTCCGAGACCTTCGTGTCAACGTTTATGACGGTGGAAATTGAGCTGAGGTGGTACTCCCTGGGCTTCGCCTGGTACTCCACGTAGCCCTGGGGGATGTCCAGACGGTCGGGATCCTGGCTGCACAACACGTCCAACGGCGTGTCCCCCTCCACTACCCTGTTGACGCGGTAAACGCCGGCTTCCAGCCCCTTAAACTCGATGAACCTGGTCACCCATCTGGGCGTCAGCGCCCCGTACTGGGGCCTTGTTTTCGTCACGTCGGCCAATTGGAACGCCGCCTCGCGCCCCAGCGCGTTCAATAAATTCCTGTCAGGCATGATAATTCCCTCCTCTTTAACATTCTCTTTAACATTTCCCCGCTCGGATCATCCCCAACCCAAAGCCTTCTTGTCAATACACGGGCAGGCTGTCGTCAACATCCCTTGCCCAGGCGTTCACCCCGTCCAGCAGGTTGTACAGCTTCCCCTTGTAGCCAACCTCCCGCAACGCCCTGATGGCGAACACGCTCCTCTGCCCTATCTTGCACAGGAAAACCGCCGCCTGGGCAGGGTCGAACTCGTCAACGCGCCGCGCCATCTGCCCGAGCGGGATGGGCTTCGCGCCTGGGAACGGCGCCAGCGCCCTCTCGTGCGGCTCTCTTATGTCGATAATCTGGATCGGCTCCCCGCTGTCGATCCTTTCCTTCAATTCCAGAGCCGTAAGGGTTTCCACAGGCTCCTCGCCATGCTCCGCCTTAAGGCCGCAGAATTGCTCGTAATCCACCAATTCTTTTATAGAAGGCTTTTCCCCGCAAATGGGGCAGCCAGGGTCTTTCTCCAGCTTCAATTCCCTGAATTTCGCCCTCCATGCGTCGAAGAGCAAGAGCCTGCCGGCCAACCCTCCCTCGGCGCCCACGATGAGCTTTATCACCTCGCTGGCCTGCAACGTGCCGACCACGCCCGGCAACACGCCCATGACCCCGCCTTCGGCGCAGGACGGCACCAGGCCCGGCGGCGGCGGGGACGGGTAGAGGCATCTGTAGCAAGGCCCGACCCCTGGATGGAACACCGTCGCCTGGCCCTCGAACTGGAATATCGAACCGTACACGTTGGGTTTTCCCAGCAGAACGCAGGCGTCGTTCACCAGATAGCGGGTCTGGTAATTGTCCGTGCCGTCCGCCACCACGTCATAATCTTTTATGATGTCCAGGGCGTTCTTGGAGGTGAGCCTGACGTTGTGGGTTTTGACTTCCACGCCGGGGTTCAGCGCCAGTATGCTGTCCCTGGCTGACGCCACCTTGGGCCTGTCGATATCATCCACGCTATGTATGATTTGCCGCTGCAGGTTCGATTGTTCCACGAAGTCGAAGTCCACGATCCCCAGCGTCCCCACCCCTGCGGCGGCCAGATACAAGGCCAGCGGCGCGCCGAGGCCGCCCGTGCCCACTATGAGGACTTTCGCCGCCCGAAGCCGCTTCTGCCCCTTCAGCCCTATCTCAGGCAACAATATGTGGCGGCTGTAGCGGTTTATCTCCTCCTTGCCCAATTCCCTCAGCCTGTCGTCGCCGATCACGCTCATTTCGCCCTCCATCGCGTGGAGCCCCCGGCTATGGCGGGCACCAGCGTCAGTGTGTCCCCGTCATTGACCGCGGTTCCCAAACCGTCTAGATTCTTGATGTTGCTCTCGCCGAGGTACAGGTTCACGTAGGAGCGCAGGCTCCCGTCGTCCTCGAAGAGATGCCTCTTCACGTCAGGATACGTCTCCGCCAGCGCCGCCAGGACGCCGCCGGCCGTGCCGCCCTCCAGGCTCAACTCGGACTTCCCGTCCGTATAGCCCCTGAGCGCCGTGGGCATCAGCAATGTCACCGCCATGTTATTCCCTCCTCAATAAATTCGCTTCGGTCGTCCGCCAGCCCCCAGGCCGTAAGCTCGCCCGGCTCGCCTTCTGCGACCGCCAATATCAGATACGCGTAACCGGGGAGCGCCTGCCTCAGGTCGAACTCCGACGGCCTCGCGGGGTGGTCGGGGTGGGAATGGTAAAAGCCCACCACCTCCAGCCCCAGCCTTCGGGCTTCCGCGTCCGCTCTGAGGTAATCCTCCGATGTAATGGCGAAACGGCGGCGGCGCCCGTCCTCGGGATGGCTGTTCTCAATAGAGAACGCCACCTCGGCGGTTCTCCCCCCGCCTTCGAACCTCCCCAACGCCGCGCCGCAGCACTCATGGGGGTATTTCGCCCGTCCCTCCTGTTTTATGGCCCTGCCGGCCCCTTCGGCCAACGTGAGCATGACTTCCCTCCTTCCCCGCCGCCCGCCGCGCCTACGACGGATCAAGCGATACGGCGGCTCCCGCGCCGCGCCTACGCCTCCCAGAAATCGTCCGTCAGGTATCTGGAGCCGCCGTCGCACAGCACCGTCGCCACCAGTGCGCCTTCGGGCAACGTTTTGGCCAGCTTAAGCGCGGCGGCCACGTTCCCCCCCGACGATATGCCCACGAAGAGGCCCTCCGCCGCGGCGAGGCGCCTGGCCATGGCATAGGCTTCCTCCGTGCTGACCGTGACTATGCCGTCAATCAGGCTTTCGTCCAGATTCCCCGGCTTTATGGTGGAACCCATGTGCTTCGTCCCCTCTATCCCATGGAAAGGGGAGTCGGGCTGGACGGCGTAGGCCCTCACGGAGCCGTTCTCGCGCTTCAGCCTGCGCGACACGCCCGTGAATGTCCCCGAAGTCCCCATCCCCGTTATGAAATGGGTGACGCCGCCCTCGGTCTGCTCCCATATCTCAGCCCCCGTCGTCTCGTAGTGCGCCGTCGGGTTGGCCGGGTTGTTGTACTGGTCAGGATAGAAAAAACGCCCCGGCTCCGCCGCCACCGCCGCCCGAACCGCCAGATAAGCCCCGTCGGAGCCTTCCAGAGGGTCGGTCTCCACTATCTCCGCGCCGTAGCTCCTGATAATGCGCTTGCGCTCGGGGCTGGTGTTGGCGGGCATATAGAGCCTCACGCGGAATCCCAGGCTGGCGCCGAACATGGCGTAGGCAATGCCCGTGTTGCCGCTGGTGGCGTCCGCGAGCGCGCCGCCCCCGACCAGGGCGCCGCTTCTCATGCCGTCCAAAATCATGGCCTTGGCGGCCCTGTCCTTCACCGAGCCGCTGGGGTTGAAAAACTCCGCCTTGGCGAAAACCCGCGCGGCAACCCCGGCTTCCCTGCTTATCCGCGCCAATTCCAGCAACGGAGTGCCTCCGACGGCGCCAAGCAAATCCATAAAACCTCCTTCGCGGCCCCCTGCGCCCACCCAGGCCAAAGACGCCGCCATATTTCTTGTATTTCATATATACATAGTCAACATATATGTTATACATATTATATCCCCGCGCGATGGCCTTGTCAATAGGGAAAGGGCGCGGGGGAGAAAAAATTCGCCAAGCTTTATACTTATCCTTTTTTAAATTCCGCCTAAAATTGTTAGATAGTATCAACTAACCCGCTTAAGTGTAATATTTTAAATGCGGATTCGTATTGGCAGGCAGAAGCAAGTCGCCTCCGCATCCCTTAAAGGACGCGGAGGCGACCTGCTTCTTGTCTCAGTTTAGCGGACTCACAACACTGCCGTATTTTAAATACAGCCCTCTGAGGCACGACATGACCACAGACGATCATGCTTCAGATGGCTGTCAAAAGACTCGCTTATTCATTCCGCGCTCGTTTCGAAGTACAAAATGACACTGGATTTTCAATGGCTTTACGGTCAAAAGCGTTTCCCCTACCCCAGCCTGTTCTTCCTGCGATGATGCTCGGTCAGCTGCACCTTGAACACATACTCGCACACCGTGCGCTCCTCCTCGCCCGTCAGCTTCAGCACGCGCCCGCCGTACCTGAAACGGAAGCCCCGTGCGCCGCTCTCGGGATGCTCCTGCGTCCGCTCCCTGCGCAGCACCTGGAAAACCGTGACAAAACCAGGCTTCAAATAACTCAGGTCCAAGACGATCTTCTGGTTCCTGAAAAACACGTGGTTAGAAAAAAAACCCGCGCCGCCCAGGCTCAGGTCCCTGAGCCTTATGCCCTCGTCAACCCGCATTCGGCGCCGCTTCTTCCCCAGCGACTCTACCGACAGCACCTTGGCGTCAAAAGAAGTCCTCACCTTGAGGTTGCGCCTGCGCTCCTGCCTCTTCCCGGGGTCGGACATAATATCCACGTTCACTTGCTCGGGCAGGGAAAGGCTTATCTCCCCCCACATAAACCGCAGGCCGTCCTCAAAATACGTCACCACGTCAACCCTCGTCTTGTGGGCGGTCACCGGGAAGTCCTTGCCCCGCAGCGACAGCTTGCTCCCTACCAAAGACGCGTTCTCCGAGGAAATGTTTATCCCTGCCTCCTCATTAACTATCAGCGCTTTCATCAACGCCCTGTCTAACGTCATACCTTTACCTCTGCCTCATGCTAAGCCCTTGACCCAATTCCCGTTGTTCAGGTAAATCCTGCAATGCTCCAGGCTCGTGTGGTCTCTCGGCAGGGCCGATCCGCCCGCCAGCACTTCCGCCCCAGGGTACATAACCCGCCTGCACACGACGGAGCCGGGGTAATCCTCCCCCGCTTCCTTCAATGCCCTGACCCTGGCATCCAGTGACAAATACGCCTCGCTCATTTCAGGCAGCTGGCAGGTCAGCTGTTTCAGCAGGCGCTCCGCCTCGGGATTGCTCGACGCCTCCGTCAGGCACCTCAGCTTCGATATGTTCTCCCGATGGCTTTTCAGGGCCGCCCTGGCCGCGTCCCTCTCCTTCAGCAACCGCGCCAGCATCTCCTTGTTCTCATGGTTTTCCATAAGCTCTATTCTAGTCCTTATCTCCCTTTCGTTGCCAATATAATTCGCCGACAGCTCGCCCATGACCGCTGTGCGCCCGCCCACCAGCAACGCGCGCTTGCCGCTCAACACGACGTTCCCGCCGCACTCCACGTCGCTGTCTATGATGTAATCCGTGAACACGCCCTCCTTCGCGCTGAGGGCGCTGCTCTCTATGTAACGGCATTTGACGAAGCCGCCGACGGTGACCCTGCTCCTTCTGGCGGCGCTCAGGCCCTCGCCCACTATGAGGTCTCCCTTCACGCGCACCTCGGCGTTGCCGATTTTCCCCTTGACCTTGAGCGTGCCGCCGCATTCCACCACGAAGCCCTCGTTGACGGAGCCTTGCACCATCACGTCGCCGTCGAAGCGGATATTGCCGCTGGCCATGCTCACGTCCCCGGGCACGTTCAGCACGTCCTGAACGCTGACCACGCCGCCGCGGAAGCTGACGCTGCCCGCCTTCGCGGCCACCAGCGTCACGCCGTCCCCCGCCATCTCCGTGTTCTGCCCCATCGGCGACGGCGCCTCCGCGCCCGCCCGCGCGGGTATCTCCGCGCCCAGGATGTTGAATCCGGGCTTCCCTTGGGTCGGCGGCTTGATTTCGCACAGGGGCTGCCCCGCCTTGACCAGCTGGAACACGTCCACGTTCTTGTAGTCAACCAGCCCGTCGCCGTCGCCGCCGTAATCGGGCTTATACTCGTCCGAATTCTTCACGAAGAACTCCACGCTCCCGTTGGCGCCGTTTTCCGCGGGCGCGCCCGCGGCCACGGGGAACTCGCCGCCTTCCTCGGGGGGCGACCCGGCCAGGCTCGCCAGCGCCGCCTTGTCCACGCCCTGGCTCACCTTGGCCTGGGCGAGCATTTTTTCCAGCTCTTCCAGGCTCGGGGCCTCCGCGCCGCCTTCGTCGCCGCGTTCATATACAAGATACGCTTTCAGGTAATCGTCGCTAATCTTTAGCCACACCTTGAAGCCGGCCATGAAACCTCTCCTTTACGTTTTGTCTTATTGCCTCAACTGGTTGCCAACGCCCTCCATCTCGTCTATGGTCTGCAGCACCCTCGCGTTGAAGGCGAACGCCTTGGAGGCTTCTATCATCTTGACCATCTCGTAGCTGACCTCCGCGTTGGAGCGTTCCAGAAAGCCCGCCTTCACCGTGGCCCCCTCCGCCGCCTCGGCCTCCCCTGAGACCTCCGTGGCCACCAGCCTGTTGTTGCCGACGAACTCCAGGCCGTGCCTGTTGGGGAATACGAACACGCCCACCTGCTCGGGCCTTATCTCCTCCTCCGCCGCCAGCTCTATGGGGCTGCCGCCCTCGTCCAGCACGTAGCCGCCCATGGCGTCGGTCAGGAACTTCGTGTCCCCGTCCACGGAATACTTGAAATCCCCTGCCCTGCTATAATAGACGTCGCCGTCCTCCCCCGCCGTCGCGGCGAAAAAACCCTCGCCTATTATTGCCATGTCGGTGGGGACAGTGGTTTCGGCCAGCCCGCCCTGGGAGAAGTTTGTCGCGGTGTTCTGCACCTTGACCCCGTGCCCCGTGTCCACAGTTACCCCCGCGCCTCCCTGCACCTTCGCGTATATGAGCGAGGCGAAGGCCGCGTGCTGGGTCTTGAAGCCATTGGTGTTGATATTGGCGAAATTGTTCGCGATCACGTTCATGCTGTCCTGCTGCCCCAACACCCCGGACCTGGACGCGTAAAAACCTCTAATCATAAAAACCCCTTTCGTGCGCTTTATACTGTTCCCCCTCTGAAACGCGAACTGGCTTCGCGAGGATTTTTTTCGCCGGGCCGGGCGCAAAACGCGGGCGACCCGACGGGCCGACGAGGCTTCGCGCTAGCTCACGCGTCCCAGCTGCGTCACCAGCGCCTCGTTCAGCTGGTCGTACATCTTAACCACCTGCTGGCAGGCGTTGTACATGTTCTGCCCCGCCATCACCCTGCTCATCTCCACCGCCATGCTCACGTTGGACTTCTCCAGCGTCCCCTGGACGGTCTGGAACGTGCCCGCGGCCGCAAGGTCAGGCTCCGCCTCGCTGGAATAAAAACCCCTGCCCGCGTTTTTCAGCGCTGACACGTCCTCCACGGCGAACACCCCCAGCCTGGCCACTTCCTCGTCCCCCACCATTATAGCCCCGTCCTGCCCCAACTCAAATGAAGAGCTTTCCAGCGTTATGGGCGACATGTTCTCATCCAGCACCTGCCCCACCCCCGGCAAGACCAGGTTCATCTCCGAATCCACGGCGAATTGGCCGTTGCGGGTCAGCACCTCCCCCAATGAGTCTGAGCTTATCATGAAAAAGCCCTCGCCGTTTATGGCCAAATCCAGCTCCCTTCCCGTGTTCTCCATGCTGCCCTGGCTGAAATCCGTGTACTCGCTGATATTGGTGGTGAAGAACGTGGCCTTGCCAATAGACCTGGTGGGGTGGATGTCGCCGCCCCCGATCCTCGCCACCATGTGCTCGGCGAAGGATGAGCCCACCAGGCTTTCCGCCTTGTAGCCCGACGTGCCCGTGTTGGCCACGTTGCTCGCCATAACGTTGAAATTGCGCAATTGCGCCAGCACGCCCGAAGCGGCCTCGTAAAATCCTCTGACCATGGTAATCCTCCGTTAACCGTTCATCCCCCGTTGTTGTAGGCGTTCATTTTATGCCTGAGCTTTACCAACGCCGCCGAATGTATCTGTGACACGCGCGACTCCGTGATGGACATGATGGCCGCGATCTCCTTCAGCTTCATGTTCTCGTAATAGTACAGCGAGACCACCGTCCTCTCCCTCTCGTTCAACTCGTCGATGGCCCCCATCAGCGTCTGCTTCATCTCCTCCTTTAGCAGCTCCGTCTCGGGCGCGTCCGTCTCCTTATGCTCGGTAAGGAGGGGCGAGGCGGTCATCATCTTCTCGTCTATGGCTTCCTCGTATGAGAGCAATATGGCGTTGTGCCTTTTCTGCATGATGTTTTCAAGCTGCGCCGCGCTGACGCCCATCCTGGCCGCCAAGTCCTCCTTCGTCGGCTCCCTGCCAAGCTCCGCGTACAAAGCCTCGTAGGCCGCGTTAAGCTCCTTGACCAGGCTGCGCTGGTTCCTGGGTATCCAGTCCTGCTTGCGCATGAAATCGATGATGGCGCCTTTTATTTTCAGGGACGCGAAGGTCTCGAACTTGTACCCCATGTCAGGGTCGAACCTTTCCACCGCGTCTATCAGCGCTATCATGCCCTGGTTTATCATGTCGTCGAATTGGCTGTAGTTGTAATTGCCCCTTAGACGCATGACCAGCTTCTTGACCAGCCCCAAATACGACACGACGATGTCGTTCCTGGCCTCCACGCTGCCGGTGGCCTTGTAGTCCCTCCATTGCGCGCCGTAGCTGTCCTCTCGCAAAACTTCGGCTAATCCCATATTCCCCCCATCGCGCCCGTAAGCGGCGGCGCGAGCCGTCAAAACCATCCGTCCTCCCCTCGGCCCCCTCCGACACGCAGGCGGGCTAAACCGCCTGGGCGGGCGCCCTCGCCTGTATCAAACCGATGGCCTGTATCTGTATGTTCGCGTCAATCTCGTTGAAAGAAAGTACTGTCAAATTTGGCACGAACTGGTCAATGAGCTTCTTGAAGTAGCCGCGCACTATGGGCGACGTGAGGATGACGGGCTGATGCACCAATTCCTTCACCCTGTTTATCTGGGCCGTCACGTCCTCCACTATAAGTTGAACCGTGTGCGGCTCCATGGCCAGGTACGAGCCGTGCTCGCTCTGTTTCACGGAATTCAGCACGTTGTTCTCCACGTCCTGGTCCAGGGTCAGCACCTTTATGCAGGAGCCGTCGGTGTAGCGCCTGGTTATGGTGCGCTTCAGCTTCTGCCGCACGTACTCCGTGAGCATGTCCGTGTCCTTGATGGTCACGCCCTGGTCGCCCACCGTCTCCAGTATGCTCTCCATGTCCCTGATGGGGACTCCTTCCCGCAACAGGTTCATGAGTATCTTTTGCAGGTCGGAGACGCTGGCCACGTTCGGGACGACATCGTCCACGATGGCCTGGTTGGTCTTTTTCACCTTCTCCAAAAGCACGTTCACGTCCTGCCTGCTCACCAGCTCATGTATGTGCCGCTTGATTATCTCCGACATGTGGGTGACTATCACGGACAGGGCGTCGATAACAGTATATCCGTAAACCTCCGCCATTTCCCGCTCGCTTTCCGTGATCCACTTGCCCGGTATCTCGTAGGCCGGCTCTATAGTGTCTATCCCCTCTATAGGCCCGGCCACGTTGCCAGGGTCCAGCGCCAGGTAGTAATCCACCAGCACCTCGCCCCTGGCGATTTCCTCCCCTTTGATTTTTATCAGGTACTGGTTCGGGTTTATCAGCCCGTTGTCCCTGAGGCGCACGGTGGGCACCACCACGCCCATCTCCATGGCGAACTGCTTCCTGAAGATGACGATTCTGTCTATGAAGCTGCCGCCGCTGGCCTCATCCACCAATGGCAGCAGGGAGTAGCCGAATTCCATCTCTATGGGCTCGACTCCCAGGAGGTTGTACACATTGTCGATGTTCCTGTAGTAATCCGCCTCCGAGGTCTTTTCCCCTATCAGCTCCTGCAACTCCGTTTTCTGCGCGGCCGCCGCCGCGGAGCGCTGGCTTCTCATGAGGCTTATTCCCATAATGAGCAGGAGCAGCGCCACTATGCTTATCTGGGCGTGGGGCGAGCCCGGTATGAGGTTCATGCAGACGATGGCGACGCCCGCGAAGATGAGGACGCGCGGTTGGGAGACGAATTGCTTCTTCACGTCCTCGTTGAGGTTGCCCTCCGAGGCGGAGCGGGTGACAATCATGCCCGTGGCCGTGGAGACCATCAGGGCGGGCAACTGGCTCACCAGACCGTCCCCCACGGTGGCGATGGAATATATGCCCAGCACCTCCGTGAAGCTCATGCCGCCCTGAAGCATGCCGATGACCGTCCCCGCTATGAGGTTTATCATGGCTATGACGATGGCGGCTATGGCGTCGCCCTTGACCAGCTTCGTGGCGCCGTCCATGGCCCCGAAAAACTCCGACTCCCGCTGTATCTTCTCGCGCCGTTCCCGCGCCTCGTCCTCCGTGATGATGCCTGAGCTTAAGTCCGCGTCTATGGCCATTTGCTTGCCGGGCATGGCGTCCAGGGTGAATCGGGCCGACACTTCCGCGATGCGCTCCGCGCCCTTTGTGATGACGATGAACTGGACTACTATTATGATGAGGAACACGATGAAGCCCACCACCGCGTTGCCCCGCAGGACGAAGCTGCCGAAGGTCTCAATCACCTTGCCCGCCTGGCCTTTGTTGCCCAGTATCAGCCTGGTGGAGCTGATGTTCAGCGCCAGCCTGAGTATGGTGGTGATGAGCAGGAGCGAGGGGAAGATGGAGAACTCCAGCGGCCCGTTGATGTACATGGTCATGACCAGTATCATCAAGGCCACCGATATGCTGAGTATGAACATGAAGTCCAGGACGAAGGTGGGGAGCGGCATGATGATAAGCGCGATAATCCCTATGACGAACAGAGCTATGACGTTGTTCAGCAGACTCTTCATCCCAAATCCCTTTTTCCGGCGGCGCCCCCGCGCCCGCCGAACCCCTGCGTAACCGGGCAGGCGCCTCCCCCTGGCCGCCCCGCCCACTAAATTCGACTGTTTGCGCTAACTATACGGGTTTTATAGTCGAATATCAACTTATAATCGCACATTCGCCAGCATTTTAGCCTCGCAAACATCATTTCCAGTCTATTTTATCATAATTGCTGTAGTTCTACAAGTGATTGTTGCAAAAAAAAATTAAATTATGGGAAAAAATAGAAGCCAACATGGTCTCGCCGTGTTGGCTTGATAAAAAAAATAATTTTATGCTATTTGTTTGCCTGTATCAAATCGATTCCGTCCTGCTACCTCAAAACCACTGCCCCTTCCAGCGCCTCCTCAACCGCCTCCCCCAAGGAGACCCGCCTCTGCTCCCCGGTGGCCATGTCCTTCATCGTCGCCATCCCCTCAGCCAGCTCATCCTCGCCTATGATGAAAACCCGCCGCGCTCCCAGCCTGTCGGCCTGCTTCAGCTGGCCCTTGATATTCCTGCCCAGCCCGTCCGTCTCGGCGCGAAGCCCCTTGGCCCGCAACTTCCCCAAAAGCCCCAGCGCCGCCGCCTTCGCCGCCGCCCCCATATAAGCCACGAAAACCTCCGTGCCGACAGGTTCGGGCATATCCACGCCGTCCGCCTCCATCAAAAGCAACAGCCTCTCTATCCCCAGGCCGAAGCCCACACCGGGCACGGCCGGCCCGCCCAGTTCCTCTATCAAGTGGTCGTATCTGCCGCCCCCGCACACAGTCCCCTGGGCGCCGATGCTTTCGGAGACGAACTCGAACGCGGTCTTGGTGTAATAGTCCAGCCCCCGCACTATGCCGGGATCCACCTCGTATGCCACCCCCAACGCCTCCAGGTTCGCCCTCAGCGCCGCGAAGTCCGACGCGCACCCCTCGCAGACGTTGTCCAGCATCAAAGGCGCCCCCTCCGCCAGCCTTCGGCATTCAGGGGACTTGCAGTCCAAAATGCGCATGGGGTTGTTCTCAAAACGGGTCTTGCACGTGTCGCAAAACCCTTCCAGCCTCGGCCTCAAGAAATCCTGCAGCTTTGTCCTGTAGCCGGGCCGGCACTCAGGGCAACCGATGCTGTTCACCCGCAGGCTCAGGCCCCTCACCCCCAGCTGGCCCAGAAAATCCGCGCCCAAGGCGATGACCTCCGCGTCGGCCACCATGTCGCCCGTCCCAAAGACCTCCACCCCGAACTGATGGAACTCCCTAAGCCGCCCCGACTGGGGCTGCTCGTAGCGGAAACAGGCGATCTCATAAAAATACTTCGAGGGCTGGGCCTCCGCGTGCAGCTTGTGTTCCACGAACGCCCTGGCGACGGACGCGGTGCCCTCGGGCCTGAGCGTCAGGCTGCGCCCCGCGTAATCGTCGAAGGTGTACATCTGCTTCTGCACGATGTCCGTCGTGCCGCCCACGCCGCGCTTGAACAGCTCCGTATGCTCAAAAACAGGCGTCCTTATCTCCCGAAACCCGTAACGCCCGCAAACTTCCTTAAAAATCCTCTCGACATAGTCCCACTTGTGCATCTGGTTTGGCAATATGTCCTTCGTCCCTTTAGCCGCCTTAGTCAGCATCATGTCTCCTTATAGTAATCCGCTCCGCGCCCTCAGCCGAACAGCCTGCCGCGCTTCCTGTCCAACATCTCCTCAATGCGCCCTATGTACTCCTCATAGTTGGACACGTTGAAAATCCGCTCCAGCCTGCCCTCCTCGGGATAAAAAACCTTCGTGGAGGCGCCGGCGCCCAGGGCTACGATGGTCTGGTTCTCCTCCATAATGCGCACGTTGTACAGGCAAACCCGCCCGTCCCTGGCGTACCCCACGTTCTCAAGATTGCCCGCCATCTGCTTCTGCCTATACAGATAGTAGGGCTTGTAGCCCGCCCCTGCCAAACTCTCCCGCGCCGCGGCCATCATCCCGCGAGCCGCCTCGCCCCTGCCGTAGTGGTATTCCGCGTCCTGCTCCGCCAGCCGCGCCGCCCTCTTCAACGCCAACGCGTGTACCGTCACGTTTTCGGGCGCCAGCGCCAGTATCCCGTCCATAGTGCCGCGAAAATCCTCCAGAGTCTCCTCGGGAAGGCCCGCTATGACGTCTGAGTTCACCGTCTCCACGCCCTCATCCCTGGCCAGCGCGAACGCCCGTTCCACGTCCTCCCTGCTATGGGCGCGGCCAATGCGCCGCAAGGCGGCGTCGTTCATGGACTGGGGATTCACGCTCAACCGCCCCGCCCCATGGCTCTTCATGGCGCGCAGCTTCTCCCTGTCGATAGTGTCGGGGCGCCCGGCCTCCACAGTGAACTCCCTGAGCTTAGGCGAGGCGAACAGCGTTCCCAGCAAATCCAGCAAATAGGCGAAATCCCGCCCGTTCAGCGTGGTGGGGGTGCCTCCCCCCAGATAAAGGCTCTCCGCGCTCAGACCGCAACCAGCCATGCCGGCTGCCACGAACCGCGCCTCCCTTTCCAGCGCCGCCAGATAAGGGGCTATCTTATCATATTTTACCTGATTCGAGGGGAAAGAACAATACTCGCAGCGAGTGGGGCAGAACGGGATCCCGACATAAACCCCCACCGTCCCCGGCTCAGGCGCGGGCGCCCGTTCCCGCTGTAACAGGTAAATCTCCCTCAACAGGCTGATTTTGCTGTCGGACAGATAATAATCCCTTTTCAGCGCCGTCTCCGCGCCCTCCGCGCCCCCGCCCCGTCGGGACAGCTCCCCGAAAAGCTTCACGGGGCGCACCCCCGTCAATATCCCCCACTCGGGCGGATTCAGAACCGAGTCCCGCAAAAAATCAAAAATATCGCGTTTCACCGCGTTTTTGTCAACAACGCCCCCGGCCCCGTCCGCCATCACCTCAGGCAACGCCCACAAGCGCCGCCCGCCGCCCGCGGCCGCATGGCCTGTCGGCCCGTCGGCAGATAAAACCGCGAACTCGGAAGGGCGCAGGAACATCTTTATCAGCTCCACATATTCATTTACATTGGGCAAGCCCTTGAAATCAAATACGAACATTCGCGCTCAAACCGACCCCCGCCCCTACAAAAACGGGTTGTGCCCCCGCTCGAACCCTATAGTGCTGGCCTCCATGTGCCCAGGATAAACCCGCGTCCCGTCAGGCAGCGGCAACAGCTTGTCTTTGATGGAGGATATCAGCGTCTCGAAAGAGCCGCCGGGGAAATCCGTCCTGCCGATAGACGCGCGGAACAACGTGTCGCCGCTGAACAGCGCGTCCCCCGCCAACACGCATATGCCGCCGGGCGTGTGCCCTGGCGTGGCTATGATTTTCAGCGGCAAATCCCCGCACTCCAGCTCATCCCCGTCGTTCACCCACACGTCCGCTTCCAGCGATATATTCCTGCCGAATATGGCCCCCGTGAGGTTGTGGCTAGGGTTCGCCAAAATCTCCTTCTCGTCAGCCCCCGCCACCAGCAGGCAGCCCTCGAACTCCTTAAGATACCTCTCCACGGCCCCTATATGGTCTCCGTGCCCATGGGTCAGGATGAGCCACTTCACCGTCAGTCCCTCATCCTTCACCTTGCGCGGCAGCCTCGGGCTGTACTCCCCCGCGTCGATAATCGCCGCCGTCTTGTCGCCGCCTGCCACCAAATAGCAGTTCGTACCCATCGCACCTTCAGAAAAAACCCAGATATTCATCTATTTCCCTCCATAGCCGTCATCCTCGTCCTCGCCGTACATGCCCTTCAGCCGCTCCAGCTCCGCGTCGCCCATCAGCACCGCCCTGGGCCGCGAGCCGTCCGCGGGGCCGACTATCCCCCTCGCCTCCATCATCTCCACCAACCTGGCGGCGCGGTTGTACCCTATGCGGAAACGCCGCTGCAGCATGGACGCGGACGCCTGCTTCGCCGCCACCACGGTCTCTATGGCCTCAGGCAGCAAATCGTCCGAATCGGAATCCTCCGCCGCCTCCCCTCCCCCGCTCTCAATAGTGTTCAGCACGTCCTCGGAATAATCCGACGACATCTGCTTCCTGACATAATCCAAAACCCCGTTCACCTCCGCGTCCGAGACGAAAGCCCCCTGAATGCGCAAAGGCTTCGCCCTCCCCAGAGGGTTGAACAGCATGTCCCCGCTGCCCATCAGATGCTCTGCCCCCGACATGTCCAGTATGGTTCTGGAATCCACCTGGGACGAGACCGCGAACGCGACGCGCGACGGTATGTTGGCCTTGATAACCCCGGTGATGACGTCCACCGAGGGCCTCTGGGTGGCGACTATGAGGTGCATCCCCGCCGCCCTGGCCATCTGGGCCAGCCTGCATATGGACTCCTCCACCTTCGCGGGCGCCACCATCATCAAATCCGCCAACTCGTCTATGATTATCACCACCTGGGGCATGACCAGCTCATCCTCGCCGCGGTTCCTGACCTTCCTGTTATAGGCGGCCAAATCCCTGACCCCTTCCAGCCCGAACTTGTCATATCGGTCCTTCATCTCAGCCACCGCCCAATTCAAAGCCGAGGCGGCCTTCCCGGGCTCCGTGACCACAGGTATCAGCAGATGTGGGATGCCGTTGTAATTGCCCAATTCCACCACCTTGGGGTCTATCAGCACCAGCTTCACCTCGTCGGGCCTGGACTTGAACAGCAGGCTCATGATAATCCCGTTTATGCACACGCTTTTGCCCGAGCCGGTGGAGCCCGCGATAAGCAGATGGGGCATGGTTTTCAAATCCGCCGTGACGCGCTTCCCCGCTATGTCCATGCCCACCGCGAAGGTTATCTTGGACTCGGAATCGCGAAACTCGGGCGAATCGATGATATCCCGAAGGGACACCAAGTCAATCCTGTCGTTGGCCACCTCGATGCCCACCGCCGCCTTGCCGGGGATAGGCGCCTCGATGCGGATGCTCTTGGCCTCCAGATTCAGCGCGATGTCGTTCTCCAGCTGCTTTATGCTCTTGACCTTCACCCCCACGCCGGGCTGTATCTCGTACCTGGTGACGGCGGGGCCCACCACCACCCGCATTACCTTGGCCTCCACGTTAAAACTCTCCAAGGTTTTCTCCAGCTTCGCCGCCATTATCTTGGGGCTAGCCAACCCTTCGGGCCCCCGTCGGGCAGGCGCCTTCTTCAGCAGGCTGACAGGGGGCAATCTGTAATTCGCCAGCTTAAGAGCCTCGCCGCCAAGCGCGATCTGCTCGCCTTCAGCGAATTCCTCCCCCGGTTCCCCCGCCTCCGCAGGCTCACCCGCCTCCGCGTCCGCCGCTCGGGGACTGCCGTCACCGCCGCCGACGTCGGCTATTCTGGCCCGCCTGGCCGCAGCCGCCGCGTCCTCCGAGAACAAACCTGTCTCTTCAGGGACGTCCCCGCCCAAAGCGCGCGCGCCCGCGCCAATCCCCCACAAAGACGCGTCGGAGGCCGTTCCCGCCGCGCCGATCCCCATGACCCCCGCAGCGGCGGCAATGCCGACGTCATGCCCCCCGTCCAGGCCCAAGCCGGAGACAGGCCCCTCCGACGGTTCCAGCCCCAGCCCGGGCGCCCTCGCCTCAGGCGGCTCCAACCCGAACCCGCCGCCGTCCGTGGCGGGGCTCGCCAGCCCGTAGCCCTCCGACGCCTCCTCGGCCCGCTCCACGCCGCGCTCCTGCCCGTCGCCGCCCTTTCCGAACAAGCTGTCGTCCTTCATGTAGCCTATGACGCGCCGCTCCCGCAAAAAACTAAGAAGCCCGGAATTCTGCCGCTTAGGCGCCGCCTCATCCGACGGCTTGCGGACGTCCGCGGCGTCCCCCGCGTCCGAATGGACGTAATCCGCCTCGAAAGGCGGCTCGTCGAAATCCTCATCATCTTCCTCAAACTCGGCGAGCCTCGCCTCCCGCCTGGCCCGCGCCGCCTCCCCGCGCCTTTGGAACCAGCCCGCCACGCCCCCGAAAATCCTGACCAAAGACGTGTCCACCAGCAACAGCGCGCTTATCACGGCGCCCGCGAAAGAGAAAATATAAAGACCGGGCTTCCCGACCAGCTTGACCAGCCCCCAGCCCGCCAGCATGCCCACCAGCCCGCCGTTGCCGCCGGCCGCGCCCGCCTTGAAAAGCGACGAGACTCCGGGGAACTCCGCGCCCGCGGCGATAAAACGCCCCGAATTAATCATCAGTATGAAAAAAAACACCAGCGCGGTGAGCGCGGCCAGCCTCAGGGCGCTGTAGCTGAGTTTCCTGACAATGCGCATGGCCGAGTAGACTATCAAAAAATAAGGCAACAAATAAGCCGCCCCGCCGAACAGCCCCATCAACGCCGTCTTGAAGAAACCGCCCAGCTTCCCCGCCGCTTCCGTCTGGAGCGCCACTATCAGAAAAGCCCCGAAGGCGAAAGCCGCGATAGACCAAGCCTCCTCCCGCAAAAAACCCTGCTTCTCCGCATTGGCCCGTCCCGACCGCGCCGTTCGGCCCGCCCCGCGCCTCGCGCCGCCCGCGGCGCCCTTCTTCGTGGCGCGCTTCTCCCTTTTTCCCGTCGCTTCCCCCGGCATCATCACTCTCCTATAAAAACAGCGAATAGACGAACGCCGCCGCCCCGACCGCCCACGTGTAAATGGAAAAAAGATACAGCTTGCCGTCGGAAACCACCCGAATCATGGTTTTGATGGCGACGAACCCCGAGACGGCCGCGACGACCATGCCCAGCGCCACGGGAGCCGCGTCGGCCCCGGCCAGCCCCTCACCGAAAGCGTCCTTCGCCTCCAGGACGAAAGCGCCCAAAACCGTGGGAATGGAAATGAGGAAAGCGAAATTCACGGCGAATTTCCTGTCCAACCCCGAAAGCAAACTCCCCACTATGGTGGAGCCCGAACGCGAGACTCCGGGGCACAGTGCCACGGCCTGCATCAGCCCCACGAACAGAGCGTTCGAAAACTTCATCTCCCAAACGCCCTTGCCGCCCGAGCGGAACCTTTCGGTCAGGAACATCATGGTTCCCGTAAGTATCAGGCCGACGCCTATGGCCATGATGCTTCCGTACAGGCTGGAGAACACGCTCTTCAAAACCAGCCCGACCGCCGCTGTCGGAACCGTGGCGGCCAAAATCAGCAGGCCCAGCCTGCGGGTCTCGTTCTTGTTCGGCCTCACGCCCTTGCCCGTGAAAATATCCTTGATCAAATCCAAAAGCTCCACCAGAAGCTTCAGCACGTCTTTCCCGTAAACCGCCAATATGGACAGCAGCGTGCCCCCGTGCAGCAACACCGCGAACATCAGCACCTTATTCTCGTCAATACCGAAAAAATGCTCAAGCAGCGCCAAATGGCCCGAACTGCTGATGGGCAGAAACTCCGAAAGCCCCTGCGCCAATCCCAAAACCACCGATTCAAATACGCCCATCCCGCCTCCTTAAATGCCACAGACGCCGTCGTCCCGCGTCGGCCGCCAAGGCGCCGAGCCGCAACGCCTTGGCCCGAATTAATTATACCATAACGCGAAGCATTGAAGAAGCCTTTTTGACCCTGTTCGTTCTCCATACGAAGAGCAGGGTCGCGCTGACCTTGGGCGCGGAGGAAAAATTCTCCGAAACGGCGAATGTCCAGTCCATTGGCGCGGCGATTGAAAACATGATATTGGCCGCGCCGGAATATGGTTTAGAAGTCTGTGGATATGCGATATTTATTTCGCTTAGATTCTTTACCTATTCCCATTTAAATGATATAATGACCGAGGAACAAACGTATAGCGTAAAAAATAGTGGAACCGGAGATGAAAAATATGTACAAGATAGCTACCCTAAACAAAATCGCGGATGTAGGCATGGAAAGACTGACCGACAATTTCGAAATCACTCAGGAAATCACCCAGGCACATGGCATTCTGGTCAGAAGCTATGACATGAACGCCATGCCATTATCCTCAAAATTGCTTGCCATAGCTAGAGCCGGAGCGGGAGTCAACAATATCCCTCTGAAAAAGTGCGCCGAATCGGGGATCGTCGTATTCAACACCCCAGGGGCCAATGCTAACGCCGTTAAAGAACTGGTGCTTACAGGGCTCTTGATGAGCGCACGGAATTTGACCAACGCCATAGCCTGGACAAAAACATTGACGGAAGATGTTTCCGTCGTGGTGGAAAAAAACAAATCGCGATTTGCGGGCGAAGAAATCAAGGGAAAGACTCTAGGCGTGATAGGTCTTGGATTCATCGGCGTTCTAGTCGCCAATGCGGCGGAACTCCTGGGCATGAGAGTAATGGGCTACGATCCTTATATTTCTGTGCCTAGCGCGCACGAACTGTCTAGTTCTGTCAGCATTTTCGACTCTCTGGACGATATGCTCCCAAAATGCGACTACATAACCATCCACGTGCCGTACATGGAGGGCACTAAAGGATTGTTGAACGAGAGCAAATTCGCGATGATGAAGGATGACGTGGTGATATTGAATTTTTCAAGAGACAAGATAGTAAAAGACACGGATGTCTTGAACGCTATCAAAAATGAAAAAGTCCGAACATATGTGACAGATTTCCCGACAGCTCAGCTTATCAACGAGGAACGCGTTATCTGCATACCCCACTTGGGCGCGTCTACCAAAGAATCCGAAGACAATTGCGCTATAATGGCCGTAGACGAGATTATGGACTACCTTGAGAGCGGGAATATCACGCACTCTGTAAATTTCCCAAAATGCGATATGGGCAAACTGATTTCTCCCTCGAGAGTGTGCATCCTGCATAAAAACATTCCGTCAATGTTGCAGATTATTACAGGTGTTTTCGGAAACCTCGACATAAACATAAGCGACTTGTTGAACCATAGCAAGGATGAGTACGCGTACACCATGTTGGATATAGACTCCAAAGTGGACGAAGATTCTCTGAAAGTAGCCTTACGCTCCACAAACGGCATTATTTCGACTAGAGTTTTGCACTGCCGTCATATCGTATCCCCGTCCTGCGCATGAGCGGGCAAAAAACGACTTCCCCTGTCCGCTGGGAGTCAATGTCTCTAACGCGAGACAGGGGGTACTTTCAATGCTTCCGCGCCCTCTAGCATCTCTTTTAGCTTTCCCAAGGCCTTCGCCCTGTGGCTGATTCGATTTTTTACAGATGCGGGAAGCTGGGCGAACGTTTCTTTGTATCCCTCGGGGGTAAACAGCGGATCGTAACCGAATCCGCCGGCACCTCGGGCTTCCGTTCCAATACTGCCTTCGCATTCCCCCCTTGCGGAAAACACCGATCCGTCAGGAAACACAAGCGTCACGACCGACACGAACCTGCCTTTCCGCTTTTCGTTCGGTGCGCCCTCCAGCAATCTCAGCAACTTCCTATTGTTCTCGTAGTCAGCCGTCTTCCCGACAACGCCTGCGAATCTGGCGGAATAAACGCCTGGCGCGCCTGACAAAAAGTCCGTTTCCAGGCCGGAATCGTCCGCGACAGCCGGCTTTCCCGTGGCGCGCATTGTCGCGAGAGCTTTCTTGAGAGAATTCGCCTCGAAACTGTCCCCGTCCTCATCTACGTCGAAATCGGACGCCCCGACCGCGCTTCTGGAGACCACGACATACCCGTACTCCTCTAGAATCGCCGACAACTCGGCAATTTTGTGTTCGTTTTGAGAAGCCGCCACTATCTCTGTCGGCTCATTCGCCGCTACCCTTTTATCGCGCATGGTCATGTGTTTTTCATTATCACCATTTCTATCACGTCCGCGACGTCCTCGCATGCGTCGCAACAGTCTTCCAAAAATTGCAACGTTTCATACCAGGCATGGACGAGCAACGGCTCCAGACGATCCGTGTAAATCTTTCTGACGCCTTCCGTATATATGGCGTCGGCCTTCTCTTCCAACTGGTTCACCAATATAATTTTTTCATTGAAGTCTTTCGCCTTTCTGAAGTTATGGAACTCTTCCAAAGCAGATTTCAATGCTTCGCAACACTTCACAATGACCTCTGTCATCCGTTTCGCTTCTTCGCGAATTTCCGTAATGTTGAAGATATAGACCCTTATAAGAACATCCTCTATCCTGTCGGTGACATTGTCTATGGCCTCGGCCATATCCATTATATCTTCTCTTTCGATGGGAGTGATGAATTCTTTGGCCAACTTTTTGGTCATCACATGCTTTGCGATGTCGCCTGCATGTTCAATATCGTGCATCTCTTTCATGCGTTCGGCCAGTTCGTCCGGTTTGAAATTATTTAAAATATCCCTTAACAAATATGCTGCCTCACAAGAATGTCCCACCATTTCCACGAACGAACCGAAATATTTATCTTCTTTACGAGCCATATCACCCGTATTGCCCGCCTAACCGCGAATACGCGGACGTGCCAAGGTTGGCAATACATTTCCTCCCTTCTGTAGTTGATTTAAAAAACTTTCATAAACAGCAATGCCATCACGTATCCGATGATTCCGCACCCTGGGAAGGTCAAAGCCCACGCCATAAGCATCTCGCCCACGATTTTCCAGTTGACGTAGGAGATACGCTTCGCGGCGCCCACGCCCATTATGGCGGTGGTCTTTGTATGGGTCGTGCTTACCGGAAGCCCGCCTACAGAAGCCGCCAGAAGGCACAAGACCGCTGACATGTCCGCTGAAAATCCTTGATGTTTTTCCAGTTTCACCATGTCCATGCCAACCGCTTTAATTATTCGGTATCCCCCTATGGAGGTGCCGATAGCCATTGTGGCCGAACAAAGAGCCATGAGCCAGACAGGAATAACGAAGTCTGTAATCCCCGATTGTCCGTTGGCCAAAAACATGCCCAACAGAAAAACGCCCATGAATTTTTGGCCGTCCTGAGCGCCATGCATGAACGCCATGCCGGCGGCGGAAGCTATTTGCGCGTTTTTGAATACGTGGAAGGTTTTTTTTCGCTCTACCCCTTGAAAGATAAAACTCACGATCTTTACAAGCACAAAGCCTGCCACGAATCCCAAGACAGTGGACAAGACCAGGCCGTAGACCACTTTTATCCACTCATGCCCGTTGATTCCTGAAAACCCTTTCTGGAGGGCGATGGCCGCCCCGGAAATACCGGCGATCAAGGCGTGACTTTCGCTGGTCGGTATGCCGAACCACCACGCGGCCGTCGCCCATATGACTATGGCGAACATGGCCGCGCACAGCGCGATCAAAGCTTCATGCGGATCCCCGCCGAAATCCACTAGATTATAGACTGTATAGGCCACCGTTGGCGTGGCCAACGTCATCAGGAATACCCCAAAAAAATTAAAGACGGACGCCATGATTATCGCCATCCTGACATCCATCGATCTCGTGGACACGCAAGTAGCAATTGCGTTAGGCGCGTCCGTCCAACCGTTTACCAAAATTACCCCCAAAGTCAACAGGGTGGTCACGCAAAAAGCCGGATTACTTGCAAAACGCGAGAGGAAATCCCCCAGTGCTATTGTCATTAGTCCGCTGTCCTTTCACAGTTTTCCAGGATAAAATTCTTCATCGTCTAAAGTATAACATTCTTAATCAGAAATTTCAACGCCGCCTTCATCATTGAATTATACCGACTTCGACTTGAAGAGTGCCGAACAGTTGAGTTTTTTCGTCATATGTGAGCGAAAACCGCGAACAAACCCGCGCGGCTTGCGAGGCTTTAGCTCAGCAGCTTCTTTTTTTCGGAGGCGGATCGCCTACGGTCGCAGGCAGTCTTGGACAAGTCACGAAGGGCCATCTGAGGTTCGGTATTTGGAACAAACCCGCGTCGGCGGACGTCCTACTAACGACTCGCTGGCCGCGTCGCGGAAGATTTGCCCCCAAAGCGCTTTATAACGGCGCGGCGCTTTGATATAATAATGTCAGGGGAGGCACGAACGCCGCCCCGCCAAACGAGAAGCAGGTGGTAATTTGTCAGACTTAACGATAAAAGACGCGCGGGACGACAGCCGCAAGAAACTCGACGAGTACCTGAAAGAATTCGACAAAATCAGCAGCAACTTCGAGAAAAGCGGTTCCAGGCCCAAAAACGAAAAAGACGCGGGCGCCCCCGGCGGGCCGGCGGAGGACGCGGCCAAGGAAGTGGCGGCTACCCGTCTTGAGCGCAACGCCCGACCCTCGCAGCCGCGAGGCAAGCAGCTGAGGCGCAGCGGGTTGCCGGAGGATTACGACAGCACGGGGCTAGGCCGTCGCGAGGCTTATGCCGTCGGCGGCGGGGCCACGGGAGCCCGCGACACCCGCGAGATCGGGGCTAAAGCCGACGGCGGGCACAAGCCGCCCCGTTCGGGCGGCGCGGCGGGCGCGGGAGTGGCCGATGCCCTGGGAGCCATGCCTTCGCGCTCCGCAGGCGCGGGAAATTCGGCATCGGCAAGCGGAGCCGGGACGGAAATGGGAAAAACCAACAGCGCCGCCGCGGCGGCAAAACAGAAAAAGGCCAAGAAAAGAAGAAGAGGCGCCCACCCTGTCCGAGTGGCGGTATTCATATTGCTGGTATTCGCCATAACCGGGGGCATAGCCGCGTTCGGCTACGTGGCCTCCGTCATAAAAAGCATGCCCGAGATAGACCCCAACGACATATCCTCCATTCTTTACCAAAACTCCACCCTTTACGACGATGAGGGCAACGTGGTGGACGATCTGTTCTTCGCCGACGAGGGCCTGCGCACCAACGTCACTTACGACGAACTGCCTCAAAACCTCGTGGACGCCATAGTCGCCATTGAGGACAAGACCTTCTGGACCCACAACGGCTTCAACTTCATCCGCATGGCTGGCGCCATCAGGGACAGCGTACTGAAAAAGACCCGCATCAGGGGCACCAGCACCATCACCCAGCAACTGGCCAGGAACATCTGGCTGGTGGACACTAGGTCGGAATACGACCTGACTAGAAAGCTTCGCGAGGCGCTGTACGCGATGCAACTGGAAAACAAGCTGACGAAAAAGCAAATTCTGGAAGCCTACCTCAACACCATACCCCTGGGCAACCGCTCTTACGGGGTTCAGGCCGCCGCTCAGGCATATTTCTCCAAGGACGTCAAGGAGCTAGGCCTGGTGGAGTGCGCGGCGCTGGCCAGCCTGCCCCAAGCCCCCACCAGATACGCGCTGGTGCAGGCCATAGAACGGGAAAAGGCGTCCGAGGACGACCCGAACCTGCTGGCGGTGGGCGCCCAGTACGCCTACGTGTTTAACGACGCGGTGGAGTCCCGCAAAAATACGGTGCTGGATTTCATGCTGGAACAGGGCTACATAAGCGAGAGCCAGCGGGAGGAAGCCAATAGCGTCAGCCTCCGCGACTTGGTCAAACCCCGAACGGAAAACGAGGCGGGCGAGTCGAACTATTTCGCGGATTACACCATAAAGACCGTCATAGCCGACCTGCAGTCGGAGCTGGGCGTGGACGAGGACCGCGCGCGCCAGATGGTGTACGGGGGCGGCCTGAAAATATACACCACCTTGGACTCAAAAACCCAAAAGTTGATCGAGTCCGAGTTTGAAAATAATGATAACTTTCCCAAACTTACCCCCCAAAAAGACAAGGCGGGCGACATCCTGAACGTAAAAACCAAGGCGAAGCTGCTGTACGATTATGGCAACTGCTTTGACGAGGAGGGCTATTTCGCCCTCAAGTCCGACGAATACGAACTGCAAAACAATGGCGACCTGTTGCTTATGGGCGGGAAACGGCTGAATTTCTACACGACCAACGTGAACGGCGCCACGGACTACAGCGTGGAGTTCAAGGACTTGTTCGTCCAGGAGGACAAGACCTACTATTTCATGAGGGGCGGCGTGGTGTTCATAGGCAGCGAATACAAGACCAAGACTGAGGGCGGGGACTTGCTTGTCAGCAAGAAGTTTTTTGATGAAAACCCCAGCGCCTTTGAAATAAGCGGAGACAGGGTGGCCATCCGCCCCAATGCCTACACCTTGCGCGAGCGGGTCGTCCAGCCGCAGTCGGCCATGGCTCTGCTGGATTACAAGACAGGCGCGATAAAGGCCATGGCGGGCGGTCGCAACGTGACGGGCAGGCTGCTGTACAACAGGGCCACCAGCCCCAGGCAACCCGGTTCCGCCATCAAGCCTATGTCCGTGTACGGCCCCGCGTTGCAGATGGGCGCGGACGGCGAGCCCGTTCAAAACGGCGATCTCACCTACGGGGATTACTGGACTGCCGCCAGCGGCATCGTTGACGAGCCCATGGCGTCGGGCGACGGGTCTATCTGGCCCAAGAATTGGTATTCGGGCTTTCGGGGAATGCAATCCCTAAGACGCTCGGTGGAGCAGTCCGTGAACGTCAACGCCGTGAAGGTCTTAGTCAATATCGGCGCCGACAGGTCTCTACGTTTCCTCAAAAATCTTGGCGTCACCACCGTGGTGGAATCGGGCAGGACTAACGACATGAACGCGGCCGCGCTGGCCTTGGGCGGCATGACCAACGGCATTTCCCCGTTGCAGATGGCCGCAGGCTACGGCTCCTTCGGAAATGAGGGCAAATACGTCGCGCCGCGCCCCTATTACAGGATAACCACCGCGAGGGACGAGCCTATCATAGATCACGAGCCTTACTCCCGCCAGGCCATGGATCCAGGGGTGGCGTGGCTCATGACGGACATTCTCAGAACTACCGTCACCAACGGCATTGCCAGCAGGGCGGCCATCCCGTCCCAGCCGGTCGCCGGCAAGACAGGCACTACCAGCGACAAGTTCGACGCGTGGTTCGTGGGATTCACCCCTCGCTATTCTGCCTCCCTTTGGATAGGCTGCGACATGGGGGTGGAATTGGCGGAAGGCTCCGCCGCGGCCACCAAGGCTTGGAGCAAAATCATGAAGCAGGTGTGCGACGGCACGGAGAGGGGAAGCTTCCCCGCCGCCCCGCCAAACATCACCACCATGGCCGTGGACAGCTATTCAGGCCTGCTGCCGTCGCCCTACAGCGGCGTCCGCACCGAGTATTTCATAAAAGGCACGGAACCCACGCAGATGGACAACACCAGCTCGCCCACTTACGTGTGCGCTGTGTCCGGCTACCTGGCGACGCCCTATTGCCCGGCCAGGACTCTCTTCCAGCAGCCCGCCGAGGGGGATCCTGTCGCAAAGCCGTCCTATTACTGCAACCTTCACAACCACGACGCCGAGAACTATCCCATAGACCCGGCCAAGGAGCTTATTTCCGACTTCTACTGGGACGGTGTTTACAGGGACGCGGAATATTACGACCGCTTAAGCCAGTCTTTGGAAGAGACGGATCCCGATTCCACGCCGGATCAGTCAGAGCCGCCGTCTTGGATTCGCCCTCTCCCTATTGAGGACGGCGCCGATAACTCCGACAGGCAAAGCGGCGGCCCCGCGCAAGGGGCCGAGCGCCCCGCTTCGGGACTCGACGGGGCAGATGGCGGCAACGCGAGCAGGGGAGACGAGGATGTCCATTGACGTCGGCAAATTCCCCATAGCGCTGGCTTCGGCTTCGCCCAGGCGCATCGACATAATGAGGAGCCACGGGGTTGAGCCGCTGGTAGTCCCCGCCGACACTGACGAGGCGTTGCCCGAGGGACTTAACGTTCGGCAGGCGGTCATGTACCTGGCCCTAAAGAAGGCGCTGTGGGTCGAGAACGCTATGTTTCGGGATGCCTGCGGCGAGCCCTATATCGTCGCCGCCGACACGGTGGTCTACAACGGCCGCGTCATCGGCAAACCGGCTGACGCGGCTGACGCCAAGCGCATTCTTGGCTCCCTGCGCGGGGCGGCCCACTATGTGTACACGGGGGTGGCCATACTCAAGGCGGGAGAAAAAAAGCGCAAAGTATTCCATGAAAAAACAAAGGTCTTTTTCAAGAATTACTCCGAAAAAGACCTTCGCGATTACATAAAGTCCGGCGAACCCTTCGACAAGGCCGGCGGCTACGCCATACAAGGCGGTTTCAGCCCTTTCATCGACCGCATCGAGGGCGATCTCGACAACGTGATAGGCTTCCCATGGAAGCGTTTCACGTTGGAGCTGGCGGGGCTATGACGCCTGGGTGACTGGACTTCTCACCCCCCACAGCTCATATCACCCCCTTCCCCCATATATTCTTAAACCCGTAAAGCTTCAACCGCGCCTCCGCCTTTGAACTGTGCCTGCCGTTCATGGCCAGCACTATGCCGCACTCATCCTTAAAACCCTCTATCTCGTCCAGCGTGTACACATTATGCCCCGACAGCTCCTTCTCAGGCACGTAATCGTCCGCCACCACGAAGCCCTCTATCGGTATGCCCCGCTGCTCGAAAAGCTTCGCCACCTTCTGGGCGACCACACCCGCGCCGTAGAGATAAATGCGCTTGTAAGAGCTTCCGAAGGCGTCAACCTCCTCATTGTTCTTCTCAAGAATCAGCCTGATAGAATCCAGGATGTGCCGCAGGCTCGAGCCTATGTACACCGTGCCATCGGACAGGGCGCGGGTGATGTCCTCCAAAAAACAATTCAAATCCTTCAGCTCGGCGGCGGCGTACTCGTTGCTCATCAGCGTGCCGGAATAATAACCGTGGTGCTGCGCCACGTAAGGCATGACGAAGCCCACCGCCTGACTCAGCGTCCCCTCGGACCAAGCGGAGCCTTCGGAAAAATCGCCGGGCGCGAAGGGATGCTCGAACAACGCCCGCAACGCCGCCGTCCGACACCAAAAAGCCCCGGAGACGGCTATGGGGTCCTGCTTGTCCGAGAGGTTGCAACGCAACCCCATCCTTTCCGCCAATTCCTTCGTCGCCGCGTAATTCCCCTGCCAGGAATCGTAGAAAAACGTGAAATAAAAAGAATGGTGCGGCTTCGGCGGCGTGAGAAAGCCCAGTCTGGGATGCCGCCTGAAAGTGGCCACCACATTCCTGACATACTCCTCGCCGCAAAGGGCATTGTGCCACATATTGTGCAAAAACGCCTTGGCCGCGCCGTGCCCTGCGACAGCCGTCTCATCGTGGACGAAGCAAAGCAGCTCGTACTTCGAGAACAAATGGCCGCAATCCAACGCCAAAGCCGCCATGGCCCCCGCCTTGCGCCCTTGGGCGAAACGTATGCCCCTGGACGGGAACCGCTCCTCCATCGCCCGCATCTCGCCTTCGCCGTCCACCAGCATCCAAATGTCCGCTTCCTCGGGCACGGCGGCGATGTAGTCCAAACTCTCAGGCGCCGCGCCGAGGTGCCGCGCGCTCATGACGACGGCCACCTTCCCGCATCCTCCGGGTGCGGCGTTCTTCTCCGACGGCGCGTCAGACGGCAACACGTAGTTGAGGTTCAGGCAGTCCGTCAATTCCTTGACATTGTACAAACGCAAAAGATTGTCCCAAATCATGTTCTCGTCGTAGGGCGTGTGGCGGCAGATATAATCGAAAGCCAGCGCGGTACTCTCGCTGTTCCCAATATTGACCTTATATTCTGGGTAAATGAAATTCATCCTTTTTATTACAGGGCACCTGAAATCCTTCAGCAATATGTAGTCGATAATCCCGTAATGCTCCGAATCCCCGTCGCCCGCGCCCACCTCCCGCGACGGCGCGTCAACCAGGACATCCCACTTAAAGCCCGCCTGGGCGAAGAATTGCGTCATGTAAAGCTCGTACTCCGCGAACAGCACGTCGGAGCGGCTGATATCCCCCGGCATGGCCTTCCAGAAATTCCGAAAAGCCTCGGAACGCAACAGGGGCCTGCGCATGACGTAAAAATAGGTCTGGATGTAGTCGTATTGCACCGCGCTGCTGGCGCGATGGCCGGTGACGCCCCACAAATCCGCGTCCCGCCCGCTCATGGCCTTGAACACCTCCGCGAAGGGGTAGAAAGGCCCGTAAAACTCGTCATTGAAAAAGACAAGCTCGTCGTAAGCCTTCAGCTCCTCCCAGGACAAATACTCGCACAAGACGGACTTGAAGGCGCCCGCGTCCAGGCCCTTGTCCTCACGGATGAATATCCTGTCCGTGTAGCGCGTCAATTTTTTTAGTTGGGAATCCTTGACCTCACCGTTGCATATGATAATAAGCGCGGACAGATTCTTCGAGATATCATCCAGCATGTGTTCCACATACCTGTCAACAATCCCGTCCCTGTCGTGGAACTTGAACAACCCCAACCTCTTTGGCTCCATCTCTCACCCCAATAGTCAAATTAATCAATTATTACTACAATTCCCCTAATTATCGACACAACAATCAAATAGTCGCGCTACGTTATAATTATATTACAATTTAGATAAAAAAACAAGTCAGCTCCCCAAAAAGTCGCGGATTGGCATTAAAGAAACGGCTCGTTTCGCCGATACTCTATATTGGGTTATAGCGCGTTTATCGGGGGGGCTTGAAATGAGCGATAAAAGGAGACCGGCCGCGGCGATTCTGTGCGCCGCCCTTGTGGGAACGGCCTTCGGGGCAGGCGGCCCCGCGGAGGCGGCCGTGAATTTCGTGGACACTATAGGCCACTGGGCGGATGAGGACATACGCGCCGCCGTTGATTACGGGTACATCAACGGCTATCCTGACGGGCGTTTCCGACCCGACGCGGAGTTGAAGCGCTCCGAATTCGTCAAAATAGTCAACGCCGCCATGAGTTACAATTCCCTTGGCAACATCGCCTTCCAGGACGTGACGCCGGACGCCTGGTACTACGACGAGGTGCGGAAGGCGGCGGCGGCGGGGTATATAGCCGGATACGACGGCGGGGCCTGGTTCGCCCCCGAAAACCCCATAACCAGGGAGGAGACGGCCATGGCGCTGTACCGCGTCTCGCCCTCGGACGCGCCGACGAAGGCGCCCAAGGGCCTGAAGGACTCCTCCAGCATATCGTCCTGGGCGTTGCAGGCGGTCGCCTCGTCATATAACAAGGGGTACCTCTCGGGCTTCCCCGACGGCAATTTCTATCCTCAGAGGAATCTCACGCGGGCCGAGGCCGTCAAAATCGTCAATAAAGTCCTGGCCATAGACCCCGCGTCGCGGGCGATCACGGAGATGTACATATCCGACCTGACGGACCAGCGGGCCATCGCCGAGATGACCTCGCGAATAAGCGGCACGTTGTATTGGGTCGTGCTGAACGGCGGCGACGGCCTCCCCACGCCCCTTCAGGCGTCCCAAGGCAAGAACGCCTTGGGGGACGGCGCGATACAGAAAGGCAGCGTGAAGGTCACGGCCTACTCGCGGACGACGGTGACGATAACGGGCCTGGCGGCCGAAAAGGATTATCGGCTGTGCGCGGTCGTGAAAGGCAGCGACGGCAAATTCTCCAATATCAGCAATTACAGGTTCTCCACCAGATCCCAGGCGTCCATGGGCGAGGATTGGCTCAGCTCCTTCAACATCCAGAACGTCTCCCAGGACACGGCGACTCTGGCCGCCCGTTCCGACGAAAAGGGGACGCTGTACTGGGTCTTGGTGGAAAACTCCGCCCAGGGGACGCCATCCCAGACCAACATCGCGGCGGGCAACGACGCGGACGGCGACCCGGCCGTGAAAAGCGGCAGCATGGCCCTGCAGAAAAACGTGTCGGCCAGCACGGACGTCACGGGCCTGAAACCGGGGACGCGCTATTATATGTACGGCTATCTGTCCAAGAGCGCGTCGGAATTCTCCGTGGTGAGGTCGGCGTCCTTCACCACTTCGGGAGTCAGCGCGCCTTCCATCAGCAATTTCGCCGCCGCCTTCGACAATGGCGGGTATCTGCGCCTCACCTTCAACGTGAACGCCTCAGGGAAATTCTACTGGATTGCCGTGGAGGAAAGCGGGAACGCCGTTTCCATGGACGCCTCCAGGGTGAAGAACGGAACCGGGAACCCCGGCCAGAAGGTGGCGGACAAGGGCGACTCCGGCGTCACCCAGGGCGCGGTGACTGTCACCAAGAGCGCTTTTTCGATGGGGGACCCCCTGCGGCCCGACGTGAAATACAGGATTTACGCCTGCACGGAGGGGGCGGCAGGCAATCTTTCCTCGGTGGTTTATTCAGGCATTTTGGAAAAGTCTACCGTCGCGGGAGGGCTGAACGGCCTGGTATTGTACGCGAACAACAAGAACCTGAGCCTGGCTTTCAGCCAGGACAAATACGATTACGACGAGATAGCCGTGCCTAACGGCGCCAAGACCGTGCAGGTCAGGCCGTCCGCGGCCTCAAGCGCGGATATCATCCTCAACGGGAGGATAGCCGCGAACAACGCCAACAACAGCTTTGCCATGCCCGCCACGTCGGGGACGACGGCCACGGTGGTGGTGGAGGTCAGCGAGGCGGGAAAGACCAAGAAAATCTACACGGTGCCCCTGCGCGAGAACGTGCCTGAAATCACGGCCGTGTACGTGTCCGGCGCCGAGCCGGTGAACCCCGAGAAAGACGCCTACGGCAATTACGCGGTGACAGTGCCGGCCAACTACGCGGAGGCCACTATGTCCGTATCCTTCCTGTCGGAGATGACGGGAGCCGTGACCCTGCCCGTGAGCGGGAGGGTGGCGGTCAAAAGCGGCGAACGGCGCAAAGTAACCCTGGACGCCCAGTCCACGATAATCCCGATGGAGGTCAAAGGCCCCGCAGGCGAGACCAAAACGTACACCCTGACAATAACCAAGACAGGCGGCGGGCCGCCTGTGACGTCGGCGGGGGGGATATAACGCGGGGAATCGATCAACCCCCCTGCCGGGCCCCCTCGCCTACTTCTCCATCTGGTGCTCCACCACGCTCCCACCCGCGTATTTCTCCCTGAGGCGGGGCTTCTCGATTTTGCCTGTGGGGTTTCTGGGCACCTCGTCGAAAATCACCTGCCTGGGGCGCTTGTACCTGGGCAGTTCCATGGAAAACCTCATAATCTCGTCCTCCGTGGACGCGGCGCCCGGCTTCAGCTCTATGACTGCCGCCGCCACCTCCCCCAGCCTCTGGTGCGGCACGCCTATCACGGCCACGTCCTTCACCTTCTCGAAGCCGCGCAGGAAATCCTCTATCTGAACCGGGTATATGTTCTCGCCCCCCGTTATAATCACGTCCTTCTTCCTGTCCACCAGGTAGATAAAACCGTCCTCGTCCTCCCTGGCCATGTCCCCCGTGTGCAGCCAGCCGTCCTTCAGCGCCGCCGCCGTGGCCTCGGGGTCCTTGTAATAGCACTTCATGACGCCAGGCCCCTTCACGGCCAGCTCGCCCACGTCGCCGCGCCTGACAGGGGCGCCGTCCTCGCCCACTATCTTCGTCTCCCATGAATACCCTGCTTTTCCTATCGCGCCCACCTTGTGCATGTTCTCCATGCCCAAATGCACGGAACCCGGCCCGATGGACTCCGACAGGCCGTAATTCGTGTCATAGGCGTGATCGGGGAAATGGCTCCTCCATCGTTTTATCAGGCTGGGCGGCACCGGCTGCGCGCCTATGTGCATGAGGCGCCAATTGCTCAAATCATAGCAGGAAAGCTCCACCTCGCCGCTGTCGATGGCGTCCAGTATGTCCTGGGCCCAGGGAACCAGCAGCCAGACTATGGTCGCCTTCTCCTGGGCCGCCGCGTCCAAAATCCACTTTGGGCTGGTGCCGCGCAGCAACGCCGCCCGCCCGCCCGTGATCAGGCTGCCGAACCAGTGCATTTTCGCCCCCGTGTGGTAGAGGGGCGGTATGCACAGAAAAACGTCGTCCTTGGTCTGGCCATGGTGCTTCTGCTCGGTGACGCAGGCCGACACCAGGCTGGCGTGGGTGTGGAGTATGGCCTTGGGGAAGCCCGTGGTGCCCGAGGAATAATATATGGCCGCGTCATCATCGTCCGACAGGGGCACGCCTGGGCTCTCCTCGGAGCAAAGCCCCGCCCGCGCCTCGAAATCCTCCGCGAAGCCGGGCTTGTCCCCGCCCACGTAAAAAAGCCGCTCCACCTTGGGGATAGCCCCCTTTATCGCGTCCACCCGCTCCTTGAACTCAGGGCCGAATATGAGCGTAGTCACGTCGGCCAAATCCAGGCAATACTTTATCTCGTCGGAAGTGTACCTGTAATTCAGCGGCACCACGACGGCCCCGCTCTTCAACACGCCAAAATAGATGGGCAGCCACTCTATGCAGTTCATGAGCAGGACGGCCACCTTCTCGCCCTTCCCCACCCCCAGCGAGCCCAGCAGGTTCGCGCACTGGTTGGCCCGCCCGTCGAAGCCCTTCCAACTGAGCGTCTTGCGGTAGCCCGGCACGTGGGCCGTCTCCACCAGCGCGTACTCCTTCCAGGGCAGATTGTCCTTGTCCAATAATTCAGGGTTTATCTCCACGAGGCTAACTTCATCCCCGTACTCTTTCGCGTTAAATTCCAAATAACTCGTAATCGGCATAAATCGTCTCCTTCAATACTTATCCTTCCTTGGATTCCTCCCGAAATTATTGGGCGGGCGTCGGAATACAGTATCCGCCGGTCCGCTTCAAGGCAACATTTTAAACGCGGACCGACATCGGCCTCCCCCTGTCCGCAGGCGCAGCCCCCGCGCGGTCATCGGCCTTCCTAACGGCGCCCGCCATGCCCCCGCGCGCGCCTGCCATGTGGAAAAATCATCTCTCTCCCTGGAAACAGTCCCCTTTGAAAGGCTTTCTACTCCGACAGGTTCCCCGCCTCGGGCCTCCAACGCTTAATGAGGGCGTTGATGTCCGACGCGGTCTCTCCGTGATTGCCCGTCAATATGTATGACTCCAGCCCGTTGACGTCCACTCGCATGGCGTTGGCCTCCTCGGGCGTGATTCTCTCGTTGATGAGGAATTGGTGTATGACGCGCCGCTCCACGTAGAAAGCGTTCAACATGCCTTTCTCGTAATCCGTGTTCAGCCTGTCAACGAACCTGCGCCTGGGCGCCCCGCGCCCCAGCAGTTCCTCCCTTTCGTGGATGAGCCTGTCTATCACTCGGTCTGTGCCCCATTTCCTCTCCTGATGCAGCAAGGCCTCCACGACGACGAAATTCTTCTGGAACACCTCCATCAGGTTCTTCATATGCTCTTTGGCGGGCATCATGGCCCTGACCCAGTCCCTGTGCCTGGAGATGTTCATCCAGGCGAACCACAGCGCGGATTGTATGGCCAGAAGCTTGAAGCCCGGCTTGTAAATCATGTACAAAAGCTCCATGGCGCCGTTGTAGGTGCGCTCGGAGATTTCGTTCCTCGCCTTCATCTCCCGCACGGACTCCCGTTCGGCGCGGAACATCATCATTCGCAGCGCCCTCTGCTCTATCCGTTCCTTCTTGGAGTATTCCGCGAATTCCAGCTCCTCTATGCGCTTCTTCAGGTTCATAACCACCATCTCGTCAGGCGGCTCATCCTGCTCCCTGAGCTGTTTTATGGTCTCGTTTATGATGTCGGTGCGGATCTGCGTCCTGTTGTCGCCCTTGTCGGCGTTGTCCGCCACGAGGGGCAGGAGCGCTATGGCGATCAGCAGGGAAGTCACGATGACGCCCGCCGCGATGAACACCAGCAGGTTCCGCTCGGGGAACACGGCGGCCGCAGGCAACGCGAAAGCCGTCGCCATGCTCACGGTCCCCTTCACCCCTGACAGCGTCAGCACCAGCGAGTTTCTCACCTTCTCCTTGGGCGAGGCCCCCACCACGCCCCAGGCCACCGCCAGCACGCTGATAAGGCGCACCGTCAGCAGTATGAGCGTCACCAGTATGACCACGAGGACCAGGAACAAATGGTTGTACCCCGCGTTGTTCCAAACGCTCGTGAGCGTGTGGGGCAACTGCAGGCCCAACAGCAGGAACACCATGGAGTTGAGGCTGAACGTGACCATGTCCCAGACGGTCTCCTTGGCCGCGCCGAACTCCGCTTCCAGCCTCTTGGCCTGCCGTATCCTGGGAGTCTGGCGGCTCCCCGCCGCCACGGCCGCCAGAATGCCCGAGACCCCGATGGCCTCGGCGGCCATGTAGCAGATGAAAGGCATCATCAGCTCTATCAGCACGTAGGTGGCCGTATGGCGCACCGCCAGCCCCCTGAGCGTCTTGACCAGCGAGCGCTCCGCCGACGACAGCGCGAACCCCACCAAAAACCCGCCAAAAGAGACTATCAGCAGCCTCACGAAGGCGTCCCCCAGCGAGAAAGAGCCTGTTATGAGGGCGTTGACCGCGAAGCCGAAGGCGATGAGCCCGGAGGCGTCGTTGATAAGCCCCTCGCCCATCAGGATATTCTTGACATTGCCGCTGATTTTTATGCGCGTCCTGAGAGACATGACCGCCACCGCGTCCGTCGGCCCCAGTATGGCGCCCAAGGCGAAACAGCCCGCCAGAGGTATGGTGGCCAGAATCCTGTCGGTCACCAGGCCCACGGCCACGACAGTGACGAACACCAGCAGGAAAGCCATGATAAGCACCTGCTTCCCCACCTTCCACAGCGAGAACATGTTGGTCTCGTCCGCCTCGTGAAAAAGCAGGGGGGCTATGACCATGACCATGAATATCTCAGGCTCCAGCTCCAAAGCCTCCCGCAGGAAGGTGAACCCCAACGCGCAGCCCACGACTATCTGAAGCAAAGGCAACGGCAACCCGGGTATCATATGGGACAGCACGTTTGACAGCACGATGGCAGACAGTATTCCAATCACTACGGCAGTTACTTCCATTATCTTCCTTTCGTGCCGCCAACGGGCGGGCGGCAAAAATAATCACCCTATATCTTATCGCCTCGGCCGCGTCATCCCCTCACGTGTTCCTTCAGCAGACGCGCCACCTTTCCCACGTCCACGGGCTTTATCATGCAGTCCGTGGCTCCCAGCTCCTTGGCTTTCTCCGCCTCTTCCTGGTTTCTCACGGTCATCATCATGACCACTGGCACCTTGCGCGCGTCGTCGCGCTCCAGGGCGCGTAGCCGCCTAAGGGTCTCACAGCCGTTCATCCCCGGCATCTTCGCGTCTATGAACACTATGTCGTAATAATCCTCAGGCGCGTTGGCGAAGTACTCCAGAGCCTGCTCGCCGCCCTCCGTCTCGTCTATAATCATGTCCGTGTCCGAAAACAGCTCCGCGAACAGCATCCTGTTCACCTCCACGTCGTCGGCCAGCAGGACCTTTTTCGCGAAATCAGCCGCCGAAAGCCCCTCCGCGGCCTTCTCCCCCGCGTCGCCCGCGTCCTCCAAAGGAAGCTCCACCTCGAACTCAAGCCGCATCCCCCCGTCCCCGAAAGGCTCGAAGCGGGCGCCGCCGCCCATCATCTCCGTCAGCCGCTTGAGCGACACGAAGGCCAGGGACGAATCCATGACGCGCCCCCCCGCGAAGGAGAACGCCTCCCCGCCCTCGAAAAACCGCGCCTGGGACAACGCTTCCTCCACGCGTTCCGCAGTAAGCCCGGACGCGGCGTCCGCCACCTCGAAACGCGCCGTGAGCCCCGTTTCCGACTCCTCCGCGACCATGCTCAGGCTTATCTCCCCGCCCTCCGAATGCCGCGCCACTATGTCCAAGGCGTTGGACAGAGCCAGCTTCAGCCGCTCGCCGTCAGCCCGCGCCTTATGGTCCCGATCCAAGTCGCCTATGTCCAGAGTCAAGGCGCCGCCTTTGCTTTCGCACAGCGCGCGATACACCTCGGCGACCTCCGTGACGGTTCTTTTGAGGAACAGATCCTCCGACGCCAGGGCGAAAGTCCCCGCCTCCAGCCTGGACATGTCCAGCACGTTGCCCAGAGACGCCGCCAGCCCCGCAGACGCCGCCTCTATCTCCGACAGCGCCGCTTTCAGGCGTTCAGGCGTCCTCGCCCGCCTGGCTATCTGGGACATGCCCGTTATGGTGTTCAGCGGCTCGCGCATCCCGTCGCTGAGCAACGCCAGCACGCCCGTCCTCTCGCTTCTCAGCCTGTCAGGGCCGCGGGCCTCGTCCGCGGCGGCGGGCGGCGCGCCCTCGTCGGCCCCGCGCCCCTCGTCAGCCTCCGCAGGCGGCGCGGAAACCTCCCCGCGTCCTCCCCCGGAAAGAGCCTCGGCGATCCCGAACCCCAAAAAGGCCTCGGCGGCAACGGCCCCCGTCGGGCCTTCCAAAACCCCCGCGCCCGCCTCCGGCTGGAGTTGGGGCCGCACGGCGGTCAAAACCACAGGCCCTATATCGTCCTCATCCTCAAGCCCTTCCTCGCCAAACTGCCCGCTCAAGGCCGCGGACGACTTGCGCAGCTCATTGAGCCGCTCCTTCATCTTCGTCTCCAGCCTGGACTGCTTCTTGCGGCCCCGGGTGTAAAGTATGAGGAAAAGCAACGCTATCCAGAACAGCAGCGCGGCCACGCCCCAAGCCAGCGGCGTCCAGTCGCGGGGAGCCTCCGCCTCGCCGCCCGAGGACCTGATCGTCCAGCGGCTGGAAACAGCGCCCTTGTCCAGCAACGTAAGAGCCTTGCTGATAATGGATTTGAACTCCACGTCCTCTTTCGCGAAGGCGAACGCGGAGCCATAGGCCCCGCCCATTTCCAGATTCGCCCTATATCCCTTCAATCCCCAAAACTGGGTTATTTTGTACAGCATGTCCCGCGAGGCCATCATCAAGTCCACCTCGCCGGCCGCCAGCGCCTTCGCCGCTTCGTCCAAAGAGCCGTAGAAGGTCATGTTCCTATGGTTGGGGTACAGCTTGCGAAACGCCTCCGCGGAATCGGAGCCCTCCACCAGCCCCACCTTCATGAACATGGCGTCCCTGGGGGCGACGTCGGGGTAATCCTGCGTGGAGGCAAGCACGTAGTAGCCGCTCTCATAAGGCGCGCTCCACTCCATCTCGGCCCTCACCCCCGAAGGCGGGTCGAAACCCGCCGCCATGTCCGCCCCGCCGCCGTTCAGAAGCTCCGCCAGGCCCGCCGCGTCCGCGTCCTCATTGGCGGGGACGAATATAAGCCCCGTGACGGCGGAAATCTCGTCCAATATGTCCACGGCCTTACCGCGCCATTCCTGAGCCGCCTCGTCGTAATAGGACACGGGGTAGGCGTCCGGGTTGAAAGCGACGCGGACGGAGGACGACGCGCCGCCTCCGCTCTTGACGCGCTCCTGCTCGCCCGGACTGAGCATCCCCATGAACCGATGTTTTTTGAATATGTCGTCGCCCCTGTCGTAAAGCCTGGCCAAATGGTAGGCTCCGCCGGCCTTCAACACCTTCTCCACGGCGATTATGACGGGAGTCATGGCGTCGCTCTTGGCGGCCAGGGCTATGCGCCCCGCCGACAGGGGGGCCATGTCGTCCACCGCCAGCGCGTCCCTGTGGGCGTCAAAATCCATCTCCGTGGAGCCGTCGATGAAAAACGCGTCAACGGAGTTCCAGTTCAGCAGGGTGAACGCCTCCTCCGCGTCCGCCGCGTAGCAGGGCACGTATTTGTTGGGCAGGTACGCCTCCAACCGCTCGTTCAGCGCCGAGGGCTCCTCCCCTATGAACCCCAGGTACAGAATCTCGTCCGGGTTCCGCTCCCATATGGGTTTCGACTTGGCGAACCTGACGCACTTTATGCCCCGTTCCGCCATGGCGTCCGTCGTGCGGTAGGCGTTCTGGCTCTCGCCGTCGATAATCACGGTGGTGAAATCCACCAGGCCCGCGTCGATGGCCGTGCCGATGTCCTCCCTGGCGTAGACCACCGGTCGGAAAGTCACGTCGAATATGCTCCCCAGCCAGTCGCAGAGCAAGGCGTCGAAGCCCGCTATCTTGCCCTCCAGGTCGAAAAACGCCTCCGTGGACAAATCCACCCCCACCGTGAAGGTTTTCTTGCGGTCCAAAAGCTGCTTGACCTGCTCTATCTCCTCCTGGCTGATGTCCGGGACTTCCTCGTAGCTGGTTATGACGCTGTATTCCGGCAACGGGCGCGGCGCGGCGGCCACGGCTCCCCAAGTGGCGCTGGTGGCGCACAAAAACACAAGCGCCAGCAACACGCGAAGCGGTTTCGTCTTTTTTCCCATAATATTTCCCCTATTACTGTACTAATCAATCTATTCTATAATAACATTAACAAAATCCCCAGGTCAATAAGGTTTTGCGCCTCCGCTCCCCCTCCCGCCCCTCTCAAGCCTGCGGTTCCTCAGGAACAAGCATTCATCTACGGTTATCATTATCAAATTGAGACTATACAGGTACAGATTAACGCTCACATCCGCCTCCGCGCCCGTTCTCAATTCTTCCCAATATTCGGTAAGCTTGAACAAAATGCCCGCCACGTATCCCGCCTGCAGCACGATAAGGAACGGCAGGCTCTTGCCCGCCGTCTGCCTGGAGACGGCGGACTTGTATATGGAAAAAGGCCAGGCGAAGCCAAAGCAAATCAACATCGCCGATTCGAAGATGTTCATGGGGTC
>JAIRPE010000098.1 GCA_031257175.1 Eubacteriales Family XIII. Incertae Sedis bacterium
TGCACTAAAACGCGCCTCACGTTATCTATCGCCCGCGCCCCAGCGTCACCCGCGCGCCGTCTCCCACGTCAGCCGTCACCGCCACGCCCATGCCTATGAAAACGTCGTCGCCTACGCTAGCCCCGTTCCTCACCGAGGCGTTCATGCCTACGAAAACGTTCCTCCCCACGACGGCGCGGCCCCCTATGGTCGTGCCCGCCACCAGGAAAGACCCCTCGCCGATGACGGCGGCGTGGGCTATGTAGACTAGATTGTCTATCTTGCAGCCCTTTTTCAGAACGGTGTCGTCCTCGGGGAAAATCGCCTTGTCCACGCAAGTGTTGCTCGCTATAGTCACGGCCTCCTCTATGACCACCCCGCCCAGATGCCTCACCGCCACGACGCGCCCGCCCTCGCGCTTGTACTCGAAGCCGTCCCCGCCGATCACGCTGCCGGCCCTCACCCGCGCGTTGTCGCCGATGACGGTGTTCTCCTTTATGGAGACGAACTCCTCTATGACTACGCGATCCCCGATGGTGACGTTGTGGTCCGCCACGTAGGCCAGCGGGCTGATTTTGCAGCCCGCCCCTATGCGGTTGGGCCGCTGTGGCCGTCGGTACGCGTCGCCGTCAGCCAGGAAATTGTGCAAATTGAAAAAAACGCGGCGCGGGCTTTCCACCACCGCCGCCCTCAGCCTCGGGCACTGGGCGGCCACCTCCGCGCTTGTCAGAAAAATATTGCCATAATCTTTGACGTCGGCGATGTAGCGGACGTCGTCCACGAAGCTGAGGCAGGGCCGAGGCGCGACGATGTGGCACAGCCCCAGGCGCGAGAACGCCAACTCCCCGCCCGCGCCGCCAAAGTCCGCCGCGACGCCCATATTGTCCAGAATCTCTCTCAAATCAAACATAGGCTTAAGCCTTCCCTTCGCTCGCGCCGCGCCCGCGCCTCACAGCAGCTCGACCCGCCCCCTGTCGCGGACGCCCTTGGCCGCGTTCTTGGTGTCGAACAGGGCGGCGGCGTTCTCGGCCACCATCCCGTAATCCACGCTGGTATGGGCGGTGGTCACGATGACCAGGTCGTAGGCCGCCACCGCCTGCGGGCCCAGGGCCTCCAGCCCTTTTTTCACGCCCCCCTTGTAGCGGCAGGAGGGGATGTGGGGGTCGTAATAGTCCACGGCCGCCCCCTCGGCCTCCAGGCAGGCCATGACCGCCAGCGCGGGGCTTTCCCTATAGTCGTCCACGTCCTGCTTGTAGGCCACGCCCAGCAGGAGGACGCGGGCGCCGTTCAGCGGCTTCTTCGCGCGGTTGAGTATCCTGGACGCCCTCTCGGCCACGTATTCGGGCATTTTGTCGTTTATCATCATGGAGCTTTCTATCATGGACGTGTGGAACCCGTACTTCCTGGCCTTCCACGACAGATAATAGGGGTCCAGCGGGATGCAGTGGCCGCCCAGGCCGGGGCCGGGGTAGAACGCCTGGAAGCCGTAGGGCTTGGTCTTGGCCGCCTCTATCACCTCCCACACGTTGATTCCCATCTTGTGGCAGAGCATGGCCATCTCGTTTATCAGCCCGATATTGACGTTCCTATAAGTATTTTCCAGCAATTTCTCCATTTCCGCCACGGCGGGGGACGAGACCGTGAACACCTCGCTCTGCAGCACGGCGCCGTACATGGCGGCAATAAGCTCCCTGGCGTCCTCGCCGATGGCTCCCACCACCTTGGGCGTGTTCTTCGTCTTGTAAATCAGATTGCCGGGGTCCACCCGCTCAGGCGAGAAGCCCAGGTAAAAATCCACGCCGCAGACCATGCCCGAGCCTTCCTCCAGTATGGGCCTGACCAATTCCTCCGTGGTGCCTGGATAAGTGGTGGACTCCAGAACCACCATGGCGCCCTTTTTCATGTATTTGGCGATTTCGGCGGCTGAGTCGCGGACGTAGCTTATGTCAGGCTGCTGGTAGGCGTCCAACGGGGTGGGCACGCAGACGGCGATAAAGTCCATGTCCCGCGTGAAGCTGAAATCCGTGGTGGCCCACAACATGCCGCTGTCCACGATGGCCTTCAAATCCTCGTTCACCACGTCGCCGATGTAGTTCTCGCCTCGGTTGACCATGGCGACTTTCTTCTCCTGCACGTCGAAGCCCACAGTCCGAAACCCCGCCTTGGCCTTCTCCACGGCCAGCGGCAGGCCCACGTACCCCAGCCCGATGACGCCCACGTTAATCGCTAAATCCTGTATTTTCTTTAATATTATGTCTTTCACGGCAACTGGCCTCTTTTTCGCGATGCCCCGCCGGGCCGAAAGGCGGGGCGGGGGAGTTGACGCCTTATTAAAGACATTCTATACCCTGGGGGTGGTTGTGTCAATTGGAAGGTGGTGGGGGACGGGAATAAAGGTGACGGGTTGGCCCCGCCCATGTCATTTTTCCCTGACTGCCCGTCGCAACCCGTCGTCACGGCCAAAAGCCCGACGAGCGCCGCAGTCAAAATTTTTATCTTCTTTTCCTCATCTAGTATAATTCTTAGGACGGAATTTCATCTTGGCGTCGGGCTTTATCACTTCTTCGTCGCCGGCGTAAATGACGCACTCCAGCGACGCCGCGCCTCCCGCGCTTTTATTCGTCCCCCTTTTCGGATTACGGCGAGGCTTGTTTGACCGGGCGTTTGCGTTAAACAACGTGTCCTCGCAGTAAATGTAAATACTGCTCGGCGATAAACATATCGCGTTGCCCGAATCGCCGCAATAGCAGAAATCGCTCCAATATTTACAGAATATAACGCATTCCGCCGCCAAAAGACACATTATCGCCTTCGGCGGCGCTCGTCTTAATGTTGCCCTTCACCTGATCCGTGCGTCGTCCCGAACAATTGTCAAATGTTCAAGTAAAAATTCCCTCGCATATGCCCCTTTCCCGGCGCCTCAGTTGTTTTCCGGCAATTCTTCCGGCAACGGGCTTCTGACCATGTTTTTGAACTCAGGCTTGCATACGCCAAATTTCTCGTAATTTGACCTCGCGTCATTTAAAGTCATATGATTCGCTCCATTTACGACATGCGGGCTGTCGTTGGTGAGCGAATCCTGGTGCCAAAAGCAAACCTCGCAAATTTCAAATGACGGCATATTTTCACTATAGGACAGTTGCGTGTAATATCCGCAGCACGGGCACGCCAACCTAAAAACCATGGGTACCTCCTTTGCTTCCGTTATTTTGGAGCGTATTTGTTGACTACCTCTTCCATCCAATATTCTATCCCTGTATTTGGCTTAAAATAAGTCGATACGCTTCCATATTTGTTCATAATGCCGAACTCATTGGTGGCAGTATCATATCTAAAATACCATCCGTCGTTCGAAATAAACGACTGCGTCGTCGATGTCGTCGGCTTTTCCAAAAAATTCCTCGCCCCTTCCAAATATTGCCGCTCATTAGAATAGCCAAAATCTTTGCCGTGGTCGCTAAAATGCCTTGTCAATGTGCTGTTGCCCTTGCTGTTGGTAAAATCATCGGACGGGCTACGATAACCGCTATAAGGTTTTGCGTTGTCCTTCGCATTCTCAATTCCCTTAGCGCTCTCTTTCGCCTCCCTCAGCTTCTCCGCGTCCCTGCCCCAGTTCCCCTGGGCCAAGGCCAGCGACGCCGCGCCTCCCGCGGTCATGGCCGCGCCCGCCGTAGCGCCGCCCGTGGCTACCGCCACGCCGCCCACGGCCAGCGTCCCGCCCGTGCCTACCGTGACGGCTCCCCCCGCGCCTACCGCGCCTATTATCTCGACGATCCCGGCGGCGGTCGCCCCCGTGGCCAGCGCGGCGCTCAGGGCGTCGCCCAGCAGGCGCCCCTCGTAATACTTTTTCGCGTCGTCGTACTGATCCTTGTGGGGGTAGCCGTCCAGCCACCCTTGAAGGAGCTTCGACGCCCCGAAGGCCACGTTGTCGTCCAGTGCGCTCATGAGCCCCGTCAGGAAGTCGTTGCGGCTCAGTTCAGGCAACGGGCCGCCGTACTCTATGGCTCCGCCTCCGGCGGCCACCGCGCCCGCCGCGCCGACGGGGCTGAACGCCAATGGGACGGACGCTTTGGCGGCTCCCGCGCCGCCGATGTCGGCCTTCGGCGCGGGCGTCCTGGCTCCCAGAACCTTCTTTAGGTCGCCCTCCTGTTCCTTTTTGACGGCGGCCACTCCGCCCAGCTCCTTAGCGGATCCCTCCAGCCATTTAGTCAGCGTTTTGCCCGCGTCCTTGGAAGTCCTCTCGAAATTCTTTATAAAAGCGTCCTCCGAGCCCCCCTTCCACCATGCGCGGCAGCCCTCCACCAGCGCTCGGGCTCTGTCAAGCGCCTCCATGACCGACGCTATCTCATTTTTCAGGTTTTTCTGAAGCTCGGCTGCCCTGTCGAAGTCGAACCTCTGGTTGGCTTGCCCTCCAGCCATGCGGTTTTGTCCTTTCGTGATTATGTTACACGCCATACGCGCCATGATCGTCCCATCAGTATAATATAAAGGAAATTCCTCCGCTTGTCAAACAGGCGCAGGCCTTGGACGGTGTCAAGTTGTTCGGGGTTTTCCGTGAAAAAATGTATCAGCCGATTTTGCGCATCCTGCCGAGCGCATCCAATGCGACCTTGGTTCCGGACGGCGCGACCGACATGGGGACGTC
>JAIRPE010000006.1 GCA_031257175.1 Eubacteriales Family XIII. Incertae Sedis bacterium
CCCGACGAGATCGCCCTGTCCCTTAGATACGCGGACGCGTCGGGCAACCGCGACGTGAACATTGTCGAAAATTTCCAAAACGTCCCTGAGCCAGGCGAGAGCGAGGGCGATAAAAAATACACCGAGAGGGACAATTGGAAGTACAACATTGAAGTAAAGGACAGCACCCGCATCACCTACTCTACGGTCTACCAGGGATTCGGGAAGGCTTTCGTGCCCGACGACGCGGTCTATAAAGACAAGTTCACCGAGAACGGCGAGGGCATCATTTCCGCGAACATAACGGAGGCGGGAACCCCAGCGGACAACGGCAACGCTTACATTATGCCCGCCGTGTACTACGAAAGGCTGCGCTACAGCCTCGTGTTCATCACGAACGGTGGCAGGATGGATGGCGCGCCGAAGCCCCAAATTGAACAGAAAGACGTCTATTACGAAGAACCCATAGAAAAATACAAGGGCGTAGTGAAGGAATTGCGGCCGCCCGAAGGCATGGACGGCGCGGAGGTCAGGTGGTACTCCACTGCGGGGCTGGTCACGGGCACTGAGGTGGATATAAGCGACCCGAGCATACTCATGCCCGTCGGCGGGCTGACCCTCTACGCCAAGTGGATGGACCCCTCCTATGAGGTGAGTTTCCGCACAGGTTCCGAGGACGTAGTCCCGACCCAGTACGTGCCCAAGGGGGGCTACGCGGAAGAGCCGGACCCCGCCCCGATTAGGGATGGCTATGAGCTGGTGGGCTGGAGGGAGGAAGGAAAGAATTATTTCTTCAAATTCACGAACCCCATACACGGGGATAAGGTGCTGGACGCGGTTTGGAAGGCCCGCTCGGACGCCTCGGTGATATTGCGCCACCACAAGGCCGGGACGACGGAGAGCGTCTGGCCGGACCAGGAATTTGACGACTTGCAGGTGCATTCCTCCTACACCCTCTTCTCCATACCTAAGGAGCGGTATCTGCCGAACCTGATCAGCTACGCGCTTTTGGTGGAGCCGGGCAAGAACGAGCATACCTTCATATACTCGCCCTACGTCCTGGCTGAGTACACCGTCGAGTACAGGCCGGCGGACCCCGCTGACGCGGCGGCGGGGGATTTCCCCCAGGCCAAGAAGGTGACGACGGAGAATAACGTGGTGACGGAGCTGCCCGTGGAGGTGGAGGGGTTCTACCCCGTCAAGAGCGTGCTGACGCGGCCGCTTGCCTCAGACCCCGCCGAAAACGTGCTGGTTTTTGAATACGCCAGAATAGGCGCCGTGCCCTACACGGTGAAGATATACACCCAGAACGACGACCTGTCGGGCTACAGCGAGAGGCCCGACCTGACGGTCACGTTGTACGCCGAGCCCGGGAAAAGGGTCACGGTCACGCCGGGCGACGTGCCCGGGTACAGCGTGAACCTCTCGTTGAGCGGCCTCAGCGGCGTGGTGTCCAGCGACGGCGGCACGGAGATAAAGCTGTACTACGACTTCAGCTACTACACGGTGCGTTACGCGGCGGGAGGCGGCACGGGCGTCATGGCCGACGACCGCTACGTGCGGCACGGCTCCTTATACAGAGTGAGGCCCAACGGCTTCACCCGCGACGGATACAGCTTCGACGGCTGGCGCAGCGACCAAGGGGACGTCATAATGCCGGGCGGCACGTTCACCATAACCGGGGACAGGACGTTGACCGCCATATGGGTCAGCGTCGGCGCGGGCGACGGCAGCACGGGCGGCGGGGAGCCTCCGACGGACAACGGCGGCGACGACGGGAGTACAGGCGGCGGGTCAGGCGACAACGGCGGCGGGGGCGGAGTGTCCCCGACCCCACCGACGACCCCGACAGGGCCGTCGGGCGCGGGCGACGGCGTGATACCGTCGGTTCCCGTGGTTCAGATAGCGCCGCCCGCGACGCCGGCCGCGCCGGCGCAGCTGCCCACATTGGCGCCGCCGTCCTTCGTGCAGCCCGCGCCCTCGGAGACGCCTTCGGGCGGCAACGCCCCCGCACCCAGTCTCCCGAGCGGCCTCAACGACGCCTACGACGAGTTCCTCCGCGCCATTGACGAGGCGGGGATACCGCTGATAACCATGGGCAACATGCCCGTGCCCCTGTACGGGATTCCGGGGCAGCCCGTCTGGGCGCTGCTGAACCTGATACTGGCGGCGCTGACCTTGTTGCTCTCCATATACACCCTGCTGTACTTCCTGTTCAGGAGGCGGCGCTACGAGAACGAGGACATGCAGGAGCTGGGGCCCTACACCCTGGACGTGAAAGAATTCCGCATGTTCCCGGGCGTCCTGGCCATACTGACAGGCCCCCTGTCCATACTGGTATTCCTGCTCACCGAGGACATGAGGTTCTTCATGGTGATAGTGGACCGCTGGACATTGCTCATGGCGTTGCTCTTCGTGGCGGAGGCGCTGTTCCTGGCCAACGCGGGGCGCGACGCGCGCGTGGAACAACAGGGCGTGGCGGTCTGACTTATCGCTCCGCCGACGGGCGTCGGGCGCGGGTCATGGCGGGCCCCGCGGCGCCTGGATTAATTCGCACTCCCTCTTTAACATCAATTGACATAAGGCAGGACAGAACAGCAAATAACCCTCGGTGACGGCAACTCCGAGGGTTATTTGCCGTTTTCGCCTCATTGCCGCGAGGTCTCTAGGCGCTGCGCCTCTCCGACGCGCGTATTCCCTTAAATTCCTTTGTCTGGGACACAATTACTCCTGAGAGGGCGACAAGGCCGATGAGGTTGGGTATGGCCATGGCCCCGTTGAAGGTGTCCGAAATGTCCCAGGCCAAGTCCAGCTTGACCATGGCGCCGACCAGTATGAAAACGGAGAAAACCACTTTGTAGGCCACGCTCAACCTGTGGCCCGCCAGATAGTGCAGGCAGCGCTCGCCGTAGTAGGACCAGCCCAATATGGTGGAATAGGCGAAGAACACCAGGGACACGGTGACCACCAGCACGCCCACGTTGGGCAGGAACAGGTCGAAAGACCTGGAAGTCAGGGACGCCGCCTCCGCGTCGCCGTTGTACAGGCCCGCCATCACCAGGATGATGCCGTTCACCGAGCAGACCACGATGGTGTCCAGAAAGGTGCCGGTCATGGACACCAGCGCCTGGCGGCAGGGATGATCCGTCCTGGCCGCCGCCGCCGCGATGGGGGCGGAGCCCAGCCCCGCCTCGTTGGAGAACACGCCGCGAGCCACCCCGTACCTTATGGTGGCGCCCACCAAGCCCGCCAGCCCCGCTTTCATGGAAAAAGCGGAGGTGACGATGGTGGCCAGCGCGCCGGGCAGCAGGCTGATGTTGGCGACGATGACGAAAAGCCCTATCACCACGTAGAAGAGGGCCATGAAGGGCACGATGAAGCTGGAGGCCCGCGCGATGCTCTTGACGCCCCCCAGTATGACTATGGCCGTCAGCACGGCCAAAATCAGGCCGGTTATCCAGGAGTCCACGCCGAAGGCGTTTTGGATGTTGCCGGCCACGGCGTTGCTCTGGCTCATGTTGCCGATGCCGAAGGACGCCATGACGCCGAAGAAGGCGAACAGGACGGCCAGCCATTTCTGCTTCATGCCGCGCTCGATGTAATACATGGGGCCGCCGGCCATGTTGCCCCTGGCGTCGGTGACGCGGAACTTCACGGCGAGAACCGCCTCCCCGTACTTAGTGGCCATGCCGAATATGGCCGTCACCCACATCCAGAACACGGCGCCGGGGCCGCCCAGGATGACCGCGGTGGACACGCCCACGATATTCCCCGTGCCGATGGTGGCCGCCAGAGCCGTCATAAGCGCGGCGAAATGGGACACGTCGCCCTCGGCGCCGTCATGGCCGCCGCCCCTGGTGAAATTGCTCTTGCCGAAAGCGAGTTTGAGGGCGTAGCCCAGCTGCGGGAACTGCAGGAATCCCAGGCGGACGGACAGGAACACGCCCGTGCCCACCAGGAAAAGCAGCATCCAAGGCCCCCAGACGAAGCCGTTCACGGCGCTAATGATTTGGGATAATAATTCCATGAAACCACCTCCTTAAAATACGATAAACAGGATGGGATTGCGGCGATGGGGCGTTATACCCCATAATTATATCAGAAATTCCATGATTTGTCTTGAGGGGTTGCGGCGGCTGGGCTTGGCGGGCGTTTCCGATCGTTTGGTCGGCATCTTGTTCGCGTCTTTGGAATGCTCATCTAAATTCCCCATGAAGATATCTTTCGAGAAACTATTCGTTAAGGGTCGAAAATTGGGCCTGTGGTATAATTGGCTATATATTCGCCTATATAATTCCAAAAATACGTTTCATTTTGCAATTATATCTTGTGAGAATGAATTAAATGTGATAAAATAGTTTATAAATGGTACCTTTAGACTTACAAATTCCATAAGTTCTGGACTATGCGTTGAATGATATGCCCGCGTGGCGATATTGTTCAATTGATTGGCGAGCATATGTGGCCTAAAAAGATGCGGAGGTAAGGGCGGGGATTTTGTGGCAAACCGTCGTGCGGAAGTAGGGGATCTTACTTTATGACCCAAACGAGAGGAGGCGATATGGGTAAGATAGTCGTAATCACGAACCAAAAGGGCGGCGTGGGCAAAACGACGACAGCCTGCGCGATAATAACCGGCCTGGAACAAAAGGGGTACAAGGTTCTGGGGGTGGATTTGGATCCCCAGGGGAATTTCGGCTTTTGCCTGGGGGCGGACATCGAAGGCAGCCCCACGGTGTACGAGCTGATGAAAGGCGTCAAAACCGCCGAAGAAGTCATACAGACCATAAAAAACATAGACATCATCCCCTCGAACATACTGCTTTCGGGGGCGGAGCAGGAATTCTCCATGCTGGGCAGGGAGACATTGCTGAAACGGGGGCTGGCGCCTGTGATGGACAGGTACGACTACATCATCATCGACACGCCGCCCGCGCTCAACATACTCACCGCCAACGCCTACACGGCGTCGGACAACCTCATCATACTCATGATGCCGGAAATCCTCAGCGTCCTGGGCATATCCCAGCTCAGGGAGACCATAGAGCTGGTCAAGAGCATCTACAACCCCGGAATAGAGGTGCTGGGCATACTGCTTAACAAATATGACAGGCGGCGGCGGCTGACCCGCGACGTGGAGGAAATGGCCGACGACATAGCGGACAAATTGAAAACAAAGGTTTTCGGGACGAAGATAAGGGCCTCCGTGGCCGCAGCCGAGGCGCCCGCCCATGGGGAGAGCCTGTTCAAGTACGCGCCCAAATGCAACGCCGCGAAGGATTTCAGGATTTTCGTGGACGAGCTGGTTTCAGAGAAGGGGATGAGGCTTCATGGCTAACAGAAAAAGCAACAAAACCGAACACGTGATGAGGCTGATCACGAAAGAGCGGAAGGCGTCCGCGGAGGGCGGCGACCCCGAAGGCAAGGGCGCGGAAGGCGCCGAGGGGATTGACGCCTCCGCGTCTCTCTCGTCGTCGGAGGGCGAGCTGAAATACAAAGCCAAGCTGAAGATAGAAATAGAGCCGCAGCTGGCGTTGAAAGAGGCGGACGCGCGGCCTGCGGGGGGCATACCGGACGGCGTCCCCTTTGAGAGGGGCGACGACGACATAATGGGCGCGGTTTTCGCGTCGGCCAACAGGGCGCGGGAAAAAATGCCGGAAACATTGGAGGAGGTCAGGGCTTCCATAAAGAAGGACGAGGAAAAAAGAGTGAAGAACATAGAATTCATAGAAGAGCTGCTTGGTTTTAGATGGAATCTCGTCAATATCTCGGAGTTGCTCACTCAGGAAATGATGCCCTCCGTAATGGAAAAAATGGGGGTCTGCAAATGCGATTTGTGCGCCTCCAACGTCATGGCCCTCACCCTCAACGCGTTGCCGCCGAGGTACGTGACCACGGACGTGGGCAAGCAGTACAGCCAATTATCGCTGTATAAAAGCCAGCACGAGTTGGACTTGCTCCAGGCGCTCACGAAGGCGTGCCTGAAGGTGAAGGCATTCCCCAGGCATGACGCCGGCGTGGAAGCCGCCCAAGGCCCGGCGCCCGCCAAAAGCTTCGGGGAGGACGCGTGAGAACGGCTCGCGGCGGCGCCTGCGGGGCGTTTTCGGGACGGTTATGCTTATCTTTTTTAAATCCCGTCCAAAATTATTGGGCGGACGCCGGAAGATAGTATCTGCTGATCCGCTTCAAGGTTGCATTTTAAACGCGGATTAGTACTAGGAGCGCGAATTGATAACGAATTATGAAGAATTGAGCGACATGCAGATCGACGTGCTGAGGGAGATCGGGAACATCGGGGCGGGCAACGCGGCCACGTCCCTGGGCATGCTGCTGAACGACAATGTGAACATAAAACTGCCGGAGGTGAGCATAACGGACTTCAACACCGCCATGGACGCGGTGGGCGGGCCCGAGGTCATGACCGTGGGAGTGCTGCTCACGTACCACGGCGAAGCCAACGGCATGATTATGTTCCTGCTGGACATGGAGGACGCGAAGAATATCACGGATATTCTCGTCTGCGAAGGCAACGAGGAGGAAGGGCTGTCGGAGATGAAGCTGTCCGCCATAAAGGAGATAGGCAACATCTTAGGCTCGGCCTACGTCAATTCCATCGCCCAGATAACGGGGCTGAATATCGAGATTTCAGTGCCCTACGTGGCGATAGACATGGCCGGGGCGCTGCTCAGCGTGCCTATCGTGGAATTCGGCGCCATCGGCGACAAGGTGCTTTTCATCAACGAGGGCTTTTACAGCAGCTGCTACGAGCTGGCCAGCGAGGTGATCATGTTCGCCGAGGTGGAGACGCTGGAAACCATCATGGAGAGATTAGGGCTCGGGGGATGAGTGAGTTAATTAGAGTAGGCATTTCCGATTACGCCAAAGCCAAGGCCCCCAACATCCTGGTGACGTTCGCCCTCGGCTCCTGCGTCGGCATATGCCTGTTCGACGGGGCGACAAAGACGGGCGGACTGTCCCATATAATGCTGCCGGACAGCACCCAGGCCGCCAGGAACGAGACCAACCGCATGAAGTTCGCGGACACGGCGCTGGTGGACATCGTTCGGGACTTGAAGGGCATGGGCGCCGCCAGGCTCACGGCGAAAATAGCGGGCGGCGCGCAGATGTTCTCAACGCCGGGCATAGGCAATCTGGGCAATATAGGCGAGCGCAACGTCAAGGCGGTCAAGGCGGCGCTGGCAAGCCTGAAAATCCCCATCGTCGCCGAGGACACGGGGAAAAATTACGGGCGCACCGTGTATTTCGACCTAAGCACGGGCGTCATGAAGGTGCAGTCCATCGGAAAGACGACGGTGGAGTACTGACGTAGGCCGCGCTCATGAGGGGAGGGGAAGCATGTCGGATATTTTTGACGAGGAATTGAAGGGTGAGGACACGTTGCAGGACAGGTTCCTGACGTTCACGCTGGGGGAGGACGTGTACGGCATCGCCATAAAATACGTGGTGGAGATTATCGGCATACAGTCGATAACCGTCGTGCCCGAAGTGCCGCACTATATTAAAGGCATAATAAACCTTAGAGGGAAAATAATACCGGTCATCGACGTCAGGCTGAAGTTTGGCAAGGAGGCCATAGAGTACGATGACAGGACCTGCATTATAGTCATCGAGATAGGGGACGTGTCCGTCGGGCTTATCGTGGACAAGGTGGACGAGGTGCTGACAATAGAGGAGTCGGATATAGCCGCCCCGCCCGCCAACCGCTCGCGTTTTGAGAACAGATACATCATGGGCATAGGCAAAATTAACAACAACGTGCAGCTGTTGCTGGACTGCGAGAAGCTGGTCAAAGGCGAGCGCGGCATGGACGGCATGGGAGAGGCCGCGGAATTTTAGGCCTCCCCCGGGCCAGGCGGCGCGATAAGCGCGGGCGCCCGGGCGCCAGGGGTTGTTAATGAATTGTGTGAAGGTTCTGATCGTGGAGGATTCCATATTTTTCCGTGAAATTTTGCTGAGGGAGCTGCGGAAGGAGCCGGGAATCGAAGTGGCGGGGATAGCCGCCGACCCCTTTGAGGCCAGGGACAAGCTGCTGGAGCTGAGGCCGGACGTGATGGTTTTGGACGTGGGGCTGCCCAGGATGGACGGCATCGAGTTCCTCAGGCGTCTGCTGCCGCAGTACAGCATACCGGTGGTGGTGAGCAGCGCCCACGCGGGCGTGGAGGCCGGCGCCATGGCGGCGGGGGCGGCCGCCTTCGTGGCCAAGCCTGACAGCAGCCGCGGCATGGAGGATTACGCGAAGGAGCTGGCGCTGAGCATAAGAACCGCCTCAAAGCCGAGGGAGCGGAGGAAGTTCCGCGCGCCGGGCGCCGCCTGGGAGGACGAGGACGCGCTGGAGAAGGCCGCGTTCAGCTTAAAGATAAGGGCGTCCGTCATAGCCATAGGCGCCTCGACAGGCGGCACGGAGGCGATTTACAGCGTGCTGGCGAGGTTGCCCGAGCAGCTGCCGGGCATAGTCATGGTGCAGCACATGCCGCCGGGCTTCACGGGCATGTACGCGGAGCGGCTGGACAGAGACTGCGCCTTCCACGTCAAGGAGGCGGCGGACGGGGATCGGGTGGAGCCGGGGCTGGCGCTCCTGGCCCCCGCCGGGGACAGGCACATGAAGCTGATGAGGGACACGCGAGGGTATTACGTGGCCTTGCACTGGATGGACAAGGTCAGCGGGCATAGGCCGTCGGTGGACGTGCTGTTCGACTCCGTCGCCGACGCGGCGGGTGACAAGGCCCTCGGCGTGCTTCTGACGGGCATGGGGGCGGACGGCGCCAAGGGCCTTTTGAAGATGAGGAGCCGGGGGGCCTACACCATAGGGCAGGACAAGGAGACCTCGGTGGTGTACGGGATGCCCATGGTGGCCAACTCCATAGGGGCGGTGGCGCGGCAGCTGCCGCTGTCCGCCATATCGAAGGAGATAGTGGACAGGCTGGGGCGGGCATAAGGAAGGCGGGCGGGGACGACGCGCGGGCGCGGGTGTTTTGGCGGAGACGTTACGGGTATTGTAAAACTGCGCCCGAATCGGTATAATTCTATATAGGCCGTGTTCGTGTCAGGCGAAATGACCGGGTTTCCGAGTGCGCTTTCGCCTGTCGGGGATGCGGACGATATGCCCTTGTCGGCCGCAAGGCAGGGGCGGCAGGCTTAAAACGCGTGAAACGTGCCGCAAAGGCGCAATGCTGAGACAGGGCGCCATGCTCTAGCCGGATTTGAATAAGAGAGAGGATTTCGTGGTCATGCGGGGAGCGAAGCCATGGATATATTGATTATCCCGACGCCTTTGTTTGATGAGAACGTCGCGGTTCAGGCGTACTATCTGAGAAACAGGAGGGGGAACGAGTTGCTGGAGGCAACGGGGACGGCGAGCCTGGACGGCGCCATGCTGTCGCCGCCGCTGGAGGTGCTCAATATCGTGGGTCTGGAAGCGTTGACCATGGGCAAGCCCATTTTCGTCCCCGTCACGAGATACATGCTTTTAAGCAGATTGGAGATACAGTCGAACCAGCCGGCCGGAAAGCTTGTTTTTTTAGTAAACGCGGAGGAAATAGACGATGCCGGCAAATATGTCGGCAACATGGAGCGCCTGGTGAAGCTGGGGTACCGTTTTGCCATGCGGAAAATCACGGATTTTGAGGCGGTGGCGGGCCTGTTGCCTTTTTGCTCCCATGTGCTTTACGACGTGGCGACGTTTGACTTGGAGGAGGAGGCGGAGATCCGGCGCCGGGTCGCTGAGGCGAACGCCTCCCTGTCGTACGTGTACGCCAACATCAGCTCGGTTGAGCGGTTCAAGGAGTTGAGCGGCAGGCACGGGGGCATGTTCGAGGGGACTTTCTACAGGATGCCCGTGTCCAAGGGCAAGCGGCACGTGGCGCCGTTGCAGGCCAACATGATAAGCTTGATGAACACGGTGCGGCGGGGAGATTTCAGCTTCAGCGACGTGAGCGCGGTGGTGGGGAAAGACCCGGCCTTGGCGGTCTCGTTGCTGAAAATGGTGAATTCGGCCCATTTCGCCTTCAGGGAGAAGATAAAAAGCATTAACCAAGCGGTGGTGATGCTGGGGCAGAAGGAGGTGGCCAAATGGATAACCACCGCCGTGGCCAGGCAGCTGGGGGCGAAGAAGCCCGGGGAATTGACTAGGGTCGCGTTGGTCAGGGCGAAGTTCGCGGAGGAGATGGGCATACGGCTGGGGATGGCGGAGGACGCCCAGAGCATTTTCCTCATGGGGCTGTTCTCGGTGCTGGACGCCATGCTGGACATGCCTTTGGTGGACGCGTTGGGGCTGGTGCAGGTCTCCGACGAGATATACGACGCGCTTGTGCGAAGAAGCGGCCGCCTGAATTACGTGTACCAGTTCGTGCTGGAATACGAGGCGGCGAATTGGACTGTCGTCTCGCGCATGATGATTATCAAGGATATTAGGGCGGCGGATGTTTATGAGGCGTATATGGGGGCTATGATATGGTATAACAGCCTCCTTAAGAACGACTGACGAGGGGAAGCCGGGCGGGAGAGCGCGAGGCTTCGCGCCGTCGGCGCCTTGGCCTGCGGGCGGGGCGCGGTTGTATGCGGTTAGTGGCTATGTTTGGGCCGTTTTTGCGGATTGCGCGCGGGAATGGCCTTATTTTCGGGAAGGAGCGGATTAAATGAGTAAGTTGCTGATAACGGAAACGGCGTTGAGGGATGGGCACCAGTCGCTCATCGCCACCAGGATGACGACGGGGGAGATGCTGCCAATACTGGAGACGATGGACGGCGTGGGCTACTACGCGCTGGAGGTCTGGGGCGGGGCCACTTTTGACGCCTGCGTCAGGTTTTTGAAGGAAGATCCATGGGAGAGGCTGAGGACCATCAGGAAGCACGTGAAGAACACGAAGCTCCAGATGTTGCTGCGGGGGCAGAACCTGTTGGGATACAGGCATTACGCCGACGACATGGTGGACGAGTTCGTCAAGAAGTCCATCGAGAACGGCATTGACATAATACGTATTTTCGACGCGTTGAATGACACTAGGAACCTGCGCAGCGCCATAGAGGCGTGCAAGAAGTACGGCGGCCACGCGCAAGGCTGCGTCTCGTACACGCTGAGCCCTGCGCACACGAACGAGATGTTCATCAAGCTGGGCAAGGAGATAGAGGCGATGGGCGCGGATTCTTTCTGCATAAAGGACATGGCGGGGCTTTGCGACCCGTACAACACTTACGCCTTGGTGAAGGACCTGAAGGCCGCCCTGAAAATCCCGGTGCAGCTTCACACCCACGCCACCAGCGGCATGGGAAGCATGACGTATCTTAAGGCGGCGGAGGCCGGGGTTGACATCATAGACACGGCCATATCGCCCTTCGGGGAAGGATCGTCCCAACCCGCCACGGAGCCGATCGTGTACGCGCTGAGAGGCACGGAGCGGGACACGGGCATTGACATGGAGGGGCTGAACAAGATCGCGGACTATTTCAGGCCCATCAGGGAGAAATACATCGCCAGCGGCCTCATGGACTCGAAGCTGCTGGGCGTGGACATCAACACCTTGGTTTACCAGGTGCCGGGCGGCATGCTGTCGAATCTGGTGTCCCAGTTGAAGCAGTCCAACGCCATGGACAAGTTCGAGGACGTGCTGAGGGAGGTGCCCAAGGTCAGGCAGGATTTGGGATATCCGCCTTTGGTCACGCCGTCCAGCCAGATGGTCGGCACCCAGTCGGTGCTGAACGTCATGTCCGGCGAGAGGTACAAGGTGGTGCCTAGGGAGGTCATGCAGCTGGTGAAGGGCATGTACGGCAGGACGACCGTGCCTATCGACGAGGATTTCGCGCGGAAGATACTCAGGAAAGGGGAGCGGGTCACGGTGAGGCCGGCGGATATGCTGGAGCCGGAGTTGGAGAAGAGCCGGGAGCAGTTCGCGGATTATATAGAGCAGCCTGAGGACGTGCTGACGGGAGCCATGTTCCCGGAGCCTGCCATGGAGTTTTTTAAGTATAGGAAGGAACAGCGGGAACACGCTTGATTTTCCCGCATATCTGTTGTATAATGTCAGGTGGCGCGTGGTTTGCCGCCCCGTTTTGGGCGCAGGCCGAAAGCGCGACGGGCGTCTTTCCGTCGCGCTTGACGAGCGCACGAAATAAAAATACGCACACCGAACCGCGCCGGACGGCGCCTGGTTGTTCGCGAGAAAAACTGTCGGTGGAGGCAAAAAACCAGGAGGTAAAAGATGTCAGTGATTTCTATGAAGCAGTTATTGGAAGCAGGGGTTCATTTTGGCCATCAGACGAGAAGATGGAATCCCAAGATGAAGCCGTATATTTTTACCGAGAGAAATGAAATTTATATTATTGATCTCCAAAAAACCGTAAAAAAAATTGACGAGGCGTATGATTTTCTTAGGGAAGTAGGAAAAACCGGCGGGCCGGTGCTTTTCGTCGGCACGAAGAAACAAGCGCAGGCTGCGGTCAGGGACGAAGCGCTGAGATGCGGCATGTATTACGTCAATGAAAGATGGCTAGGCGGAATGCTCACCAACTACAAGACCATATCCGAGCGAATTAAAAGACTCTATGCCATCCAAAACATGGAATCAGACGGCACGTTCGACGCCCTGACTAAAAAAGAAGTCATTAAGCTCAGGCTTGAGCTTGAGCGTCTCGAAAAATTCTTGGGCGGCATCAAGGAAATGAAAGGGATGCCTGCGGCTCTCTTCGTAGTTGACCCCAAGAAAGAGAGAATAGCGGTTAAAGAGGCAAGAATATTAGGCATTCCCATCGTGGGGATTGTTGACACCAACTGCGATCCTGACGACGTGGATTATGTGATACCGGCTAACGACGACGCCATACGCGCCATCAAGCTGATCACCGGAGGCATGGCTGACGCTATTGTCGAAGGGATGCAGGGCGAAAGCTTCTACGAGCAGGAAGCGGGCGTTGCCGCCGAAGGCGAAGGCGAGGACGCGGAGGCTGTTGGCGCGGACGCCGACGATAAGGCCGACGATAAATTGGAGAACGGCGAGCCGCCTGCTGAGCAGGCAGGCAGCGAAGATGATTTTTAGTTGATTTGTCACTGGAGGATATTATGGCTATTTCAGCTTCACAGGTTAAGGAACTGCGCGAACGTACAGGCGCGGGCATGATGGATTGCAAGAGCGTGCTTACGGAGACGGACGGCGATATTGAAAGATCTATAGAAGTGTTGCGAGAGAAGGGGTTGGCCAAAGCGGCCAAGAAGGCGGGCAGAATAGCGTCCGAGGGGCTTGTCCGCGTGTGCTTTTCCTCAGATTACGGAAAGGCCTCGATTATAGAGGTCAATTCCGAGACGGATTTCGTGGCCAAGAATGAGGATTTCATAGGCTTTGTTGATAAGCTTTCCATCCTGGCCGTCGAGAACGAGTGGAAGGACATGGACGCTTTCATGGAACTCAAATATGACGATGTCACCGTGCGGGACAAGTTGAACGGGATGATCGCCACTATTGGTGAGAATATGAACATAAGGCGTGTCCAAAAGACAGAAATTCCCGGCGTCGTGAATGTGGGCTATACACATGGCGGCGGGAAGATCGGCGTGGTTATCGGCCTTGAAACGACGGCGTCGTATGACGAGATCCAAGCTGCGGGCAGAGACGTCGCCATGCAGGTGGCTTCTATGAATCCCGCGTTCATTGACGAGGCGGAGGTTGATCAGGACTATATTGAAGCCGAAAAGAAAATACTGGTGCAGCAGGCGCTGAATGAGGGCAAGCCTGCGGACATAGTGGAAAAGATGGTCACGGGCAGGCTGAAGAAGGAATTGAAAGAAGCCTGTCTTTTGGAGCAAAAGTTTGTGAAAAACGCCGACATAACGGTCAAGCAGTACGTTGATGACGTCGGAAAGTCGCTGGGAAAACCGATCAAGGTTGTCCGTATGCTACGTTACGAGGTGGGCGAAGGGATCGAGAAAAAAGAGGAGAACTTCGCCGAGGAAGTGGCCAAACAAATGGGAAACTGACGGTAGCGCAGTCTCTGCGGCCATAAAGGAATGAAAGCGGCCAGATTCCTTTCAGGGGACTTCCAAAACCTTCGAAACACTTCTTGACGGTCTTTTTTCGCCAGCCGTCGTTAGCAGAACCCGCATGATACTGCCGTGTCAGCGGAGTCTGCCGCCTAGGCTGACGAGAAAAATCCTCGCCAGGAGGCGCATGGAGGGGTTTTGGGAGCCCCTTTTATTTCTTTGTGAAGGAATGACTTTGCGAAAGCGTGAAAAATGCGTGAGATTTACGAGCGTTGGGAAGATGAAAAACTGTTGAAGCTTCTGCCGCGCATGGTTGCGCGTTGCCGCGCCGCGAGCGGGGAAAACGCGTCAGCCAACTGCGCGGCGCCAGGCATAATGGAAACCATTGAGGTCGGACCTATTGCTAGAAGCCGCCTGTCCCTGTTGGCCGTAATCTTCAAAGACGTGTTTCTCGAAGGTGAGGCGCTGAACATTTCGGGGGTTGTTTTTAAATGTCCATACTTCAAACGAATAGATCGAAACGCGCCGACATACGCGGCGTGTTATGCTGTCGTGCTTGATGAAAGCGAAGGGACTTCTGTCGCTATAGAAGGGGAGTCATTTAAAGGCGAGAGCAGATCAAAAAAACAAAACCTGTACGGCTTGTTTTTCAGGAATATGTTGCAAAACGCATATCTTCAGGCAGGCGTGGATTATCTGAAGGAAGAGATCCAAAAACACGAGCCAGGCGACCCCTGGATTTCAGATTCATTCGGTCCCGGCTATTATGGATTGGGCATGGACGCTATGTTTGCCCTGGAAAAGCTTTTGGATTTCGATAAGGTCGGGGCGCGCATCAGGGGAGACGGAATAATGTTTCCTGCTTTATCGCGGACGGGTTTTTTCTTGGCTTTAAACGAGAAACCCGCGACGGATTCCCGCCTCGATGCCTGCGCCAGTTGTGAAGGCAGGACGGGCGGTTGCATTTTTTGCGATAAAAACACCATAGTTTACAGCAAACGGCACGACAGCGGATTGGAATTTTCTCGTTGTCTGTCGATAGAAAATATGGTACATTTATAGTGTGTCGCTAGGCGCGAACGTGCCTCTCGCTTGGATGGCGCGTCGTTTCACGGTTGTGGAGCGTGGAGGGTTATGATAAAGAAGCTTAAAGATATTGCTTATGACGTAAACGACGTGATCGTCGTGTTGGTGATACTGGCGCTGGCGGCGCTGTTGATTTGGAACAGAATGGGAGTCATAATGGCCTATCCCACGAACGGCGGCAACGCGTTGGTCTCGAACGGGAGCGTTAACGTGAGTCAGTCCCAGGAGGGAGAAGTGCCAGGGGGCGCGGGCGCGAAAACAACGCCTGACAGTTCGGTCGAAGAAGAGGGCGGGCAGGACGTCGCAGTCACTCCTGGAGCCGTGAGCGATGGGAACGCCGCGACGTCCGCAGGCGCGACGGACGATATGAGTACTGCGGAGCAGCCGTCGGACGGCGCGGAATCCGGCGATAGTGTTGTGGCCGACGACGAATACCCGTTCGCCGTCTATATAAACTATGGGGAAACTGCAGCCCAAATAGCGCAAAAGTTGCAGGAGGGTGGCATCATCAACGACAAGAATGAGTTTTATGACGCGCTTATCGCCGCGAAGGCCGAAAGGAAACTGTTGGCCGGTTCGTTCATCATACCGCGCGGCTCAACGCCTGCGGACATAGTGAGAATTCTTACGGGAGCCTGATGATGAGGATTTGCGTTTTTCTTGATTCGGATTTCAGCTCGGGCTAGAAGCCGAACAATTTAAAAACTATTTATTGATCCGCTTCAAGACAATGTCTTAAAAACGGATTGACATTATGAGGTGAAGGGCGGCTAGGGATGTGCGGCCGCTCGCGGAAACGGAGGTGAAAAGATGCCAATCATTACCACGAAAGAAATGTTCGAGAACGCTTACAAGGGCGGCTACGCCGTGGGGGCTTTCAATGTGAACAACATGGAGATCGTCCAGGGGATTACCGAAGCCGCGAAGGAGGAGAACGCGCCGCTCATATTGCAAGTTTCAGCCGGCGCCAGGAAGTATGCCAAACACGTCTACCTTATCAAGCTTGTGGAAGCCGCGATGGAAGATACGGGATTGTCCATAGCGTTGCATTTGGATCACGGCGCCGATTTTGACATTTGTAAGGCATGTATTGACGGCGGTTTCTCCTCGGTGATGATCGACGGGTCGCATTTGCCCTTCGAGGAAAACGTGGCGCTCACAAAGCGGGTCGTCGAGTACGCCCACGAAAAGGGCCGCGTGGTTGAGGGCGAGTTAGGCCAGTTGGCCGGCGTGGAGGACGACGTGAACGTCGCGTCGCATTCTTACACCGACCCGGGACAAGTGCAAGAGTTTGTGGAACGAACGAATGTCGATTCGCTGGCCATCGCCATTGGCACATCTCATGGAGCTTACAAATTCAAGCCGGGGCAGAAGCCTGAATTGCGCTTTGACATATTGGATGAAGTGGCCAAGAGGCTTCCGGGGTTCCCCATAGTGTTGCACGGCGCGTCCTCCGTGATACCCGAGTTCGTGGAAACCGTCAACAAATACGGCGGCCAGATGCCCGACGCCATAGGCATACCGGAAGAGATGTTGCGCCAAGCGGCAAAGGGCGCAGTCTGTAAAATCAACATAGATTCGGATTTGAGACTGGCTATGACCGCGTCGGTACGCGAGCATTTCGCCACGCATCCTGCCGATTTTGATCCTAGGCAATATCTCACGCCGGCCAGAGCCGCCATAAAGGATATGGTAAAGAGGAAGATCGTGAACGTGCTGGGTTGCGGAGGCAAAGCGTAAGCGGCGCGCACGTCTTTCGGCGGAAGGGGAGGGATGCGGGTGGCGTCGTCGTTCTTTCGTTCCTGTAGGAACAGGACAGAGTTTCAACCATGAAAATACTAGGCATAGATCCTGGCTACGCCATATTGGGTTACGGCGTGGTGGAGACTGACGGGGACAGGCTCAAGATTTGCGGCTACGGCGCCCTGAGG
>JAIRPE010000068.1 GCA_031257175.1 Eubacteriales Family XIII. Incertae Sedis bacterium
CTTTTCAATCGCGTGGTTGTCGTTCGCCATAAGCCGTCCTCCAAGCGGGCCAATCCTAACCGCTTAGATTATTGTACGGGAAAAGCCGCGGTATTGTCAAGGGCGCCCGCAGGCTCGCGGGGGCTCGTCGCGACCGATCCGCGTTTAAATCGCTCCCTCGGAGCGAATTGGCAGATACTATCCTCCGACGCCCGCCCAATGGTTTTGGGCGGAATCTAAAAAGAGATACGTATAGAACGCATAAACGGCCGGGAAAAATCGCCTGACATAAAATATATTATTTTCAATTATTTCCAAATGGCGTGGGGGCGCCGCGAGAAACGGCGAGGAATAATCCGGGCGGCCCCATCGATCATGGAGCCGCCCGGCGAGGCTAGGGCGTCGGCAAAGGGCCGTCCCGCCGACGGGGGGGGGAACCCTCGCCGACGCTACGGCCTACGCCCTAGGAATGTGGCCGCCCCTTCTACCCCGTGTAGAAGGGGTTGTACGAATTATCCAGCACCTGCTCCACCGTGAGCTTGTTCTTCAGGGGCTGGATGGAATCCCCCTTGCTCAGGACGTCTATCCACAGTTGCGTGTGGGAGGGCTCCACTATGGCGTCGCGGGCGTAGGCAGGGGTGTGGAATATCTCCTTGTTCACGTCGGGGCATATGCTGAAGTATAGCTCCTTCGCCTCCTGCGGGTAGTCCATGATGAAATTGTTGGCCTTGGCTATGGCCCCTACGAAACCGCGTATGGCCTCAGGGTTGTCCCGCACGAATTTTCGCGGGAAAAACCAGGCGATGTCGCCGCCCCTCTCCCCAAAGATGGTATAGTCGGAGAACAGTTCCCTGACGTCAGGGTACAGCACGTCGATGGCCTCATGGCCTGAATGCAGGCCCACCACATCCACCTCGCCCTTGCGGAGGGCGTCCACCAGCGTGACCTCGGGGGTCACCACGATCTCCACCTCGGCGTTGGGGTCCTTCACCCCGCCCTGGGCGGCGAATTCCAGCGGGAACCCCGCGGTGCAGCCGAGTTTTGAGGACACGCCCACCTTCTTGCCTGACAAGTCCGCGCCCGTTTTAATGGGGCTGTCTTTGAGAACCACGTAAATCATGTGCGGGTTGCCTTCGACGGCTATCTGGCTGACCGCCACCTCCACCAGGTCGGCTCCGTTGTCGATGGCCGCCAGCCCGTCGCTGGTCATGAGCTGCGCCCCGTCGTTGGTTCCCGCCAGCACCGCAGGAACGTAGTTGGGGGGCGTCAGTTGGCCTGTCTGTAGGACGGTGACGCCATACTCGTCCAAGTAGCCCTTGGCGTCGGCGATGGCCAGAACGTCCATGCCCGTGAGGTTCACGCCGTAAGTGGGGAGCTTGATGACGTGCTTGGTCTTGCCGTCGTCGCCGACCGCGGCGGAGGGGGCGGGCTTGCCGCACCCTGAAAGCCCTGCCGCGCCCAGAACCAACGCTGCCAACCCTATCGCGATAATTTTTTTCATTGCCAATTCCTCCTATCTATTGTTCCGCTCTTTCAATTCGTTCTTTCATTTTTGTTTTGCTCTTTTGTCCCGCCCCCCTTGTTCCGCGTTCCGCTGGCGGGGGCCCTCTCATTTCGCTATTTTTTCCTGCCATCTGGTGAGCCGCGCCTCCAGCTTGACGATAAGGGCGTTGACCAGCACCCCCAGGACGGCCAGCGTCAGAATTCCCGCGAACATCTTCGCCACCAGGAACCCCTGCTGGTAATGGAGTATCATGAATCCCAGGCCGTAGTTGGCGCCCAGCATCTCGGCGCCCACCAGGATGATGAGGGCCACCCCCGCGCTCTGGCGGAAGCCCGCCAATATGTAGGGAAGCGCCCCTGGCAGCACTACCTTCCAAAATAGCCCGAACCTGCTTATTCCCATGGACTGGGCCGACTGTATCAGCAGCGGGTCCACGTTCTTCACGCCCTGGATGGTCACTATCAGCGTGGGGAAGAATGTCCCCCACACGATGATGGCGATTTTCGACGTCTCCCCCACGCCCATGAACATCACGAACAGCGGCATGATGGCCAGCACCGAGGTGTTGCGCATCACCTGGAACAGTGGGTCTAAATAGCGTTCCGCCTTGTCGAACCATCCCAACAGAATCCCCAGGGGGATGGACAGCGCTTCGGCTATGAGGAAGCCCGCCAACGCTCGGGACAGGCTGTACCCTATGTGCTTCCACATCTCGCCTGTCTTGGCCATCTCCACGAAGCTAAACGCTATTTCGTTCAAGGGCGGGAGGAACATGTTCCGAAAATGCTGCGGCAGAAACCACCAGGCCGCCAATATGGCCGCTATGACCGCCGACTTCTGCGCCGCCCGCGCGAGCGGCGGCGTTTTACGGGATTTCATGGCATAACTCCTTTCGTCTCGCTTTTCAAAGGGTCGCGCTGTCCGATATGACGTCGGAGATGTCGGAATCCGCGGGCGCCGCTCCTTCGCGCTCACTGTCAGGCATATTCTGAAGCAGGCGCCACACGCGGTTGCGCAATACCGAGAAGTCCACGGAGGCCTTAACCGCCCCGCCTGCACGGGGGCGCCTGAGATTCACGTCTATTATCCTTTTTATGGCGCCCGGCCCCGCCGACATGACCGCCACCCTGTCGGACAGGAACACCGCCTCGTCGATGCTGTGAGTGACGAAAATGATGGTTTTATGAGTGGCCTCCCATATCCTCAGCAATTCCTCGTGGAGCATTTCGCGCGTCTGCTCGTCCACCGCCGCGAAGGGCTCGTCCATCAGCAGGATGTCGGGGTCGTAAGCCAGCGCCCGCACTATGGCCACGCGCTGTTTCATCCCGCCTGACAGCTCGTAGGGATACCGTTGGGCGAAATCGGACAGGCCCACCGATTCCAGGTATTCCAGCGCCTTGCGTCTGCGGGCGGCCTTGGGAGTCCCCTTGACCTCAAGGCCGAACTCCACGTTGCGCTGCACCGTCCGCCAGGGGAACAGAGCGTAGCCTTGCATTACTATGCCTCTGTCCAGGGCGGGGCCGGTGATTTCGCGGCCGTTGATAAGCACGGTCCCCCTCGACTTGCGGATCAGCCCCGCCAAAATGTAGAGCAACGTGGACTTCCCGCAACCGCTAGGGCCGACGACGGAAAGGAACTCGCCCTGCTTCACCTCGAGGGACACGCCGTCCAGCGCCGTCAGCTTGCCGCCCTTGCGCCCGCCGCCTCGGATGGCGTAATCCAGGCCCATATCCTTGACCACGATATTAACGGACATTTTCACTCACCTCTCTTCTCCTTATCCTTCTTTAAATTCCGCCCAAAGCTGTCAGACGGGCCTCGGAGGATGGTATCAGCCAATCCGCTTCAATGCGATTAACCGCGGGCTGGCGCTATATCCCCGCCGTCTCGCCGCCCACGACCACGCCGGCTTGAAGGGCCAGAAGCTCGTTGCCCCATTTCGCCGCCCATTCGCGAAGCTCGTTTATTTCCATGGGGGCGGGGATGGCGGATTTCTCGTGTTCCGCTATCTTCTGGGCCAGCCTGCGGTAGACGTTGGCCTGCGCGCTGTCGGGCGCGGCCTCTATGGTCGTCTTGCCCTGCAGCTCCGACTGGGCCACCGTCACCGAGCGGGGGACGTACTCCATTATCCTGGTCCGCGTTCGGGCCGCGAAGTCGTCCACGATGTCCTTGGCGTAGCCCTCGTTTATGGAATTGGCTATGACGCCGCCCAGAAGGGCGCCTCCCACGTTGGAATATTTCTGAATGCCCTTCATCAGGTTGTTGGAGGCGTATATGCTCATGAAATCCGACGAGGACACCGTGAACACGTGTTCCGCTATGCCCTCGCGCACGGGCACGGCGAAGCCGCCGCACACCACGTCGCCCAGCACGTCGTATATCACGAAGTCCAAATCCAGCTCGTCAAATATTTTCTGCTGGCGGAACAGCTGCACCGCCGTGATGATCCCGCGCCCCGCGCAGCCCACGCCCGGGGCGGGGCCTCCCGCTTCCACGCAATATATGCCGTTGTATCCCTCGTAGACCACGTCGCGGGCGTCCACCTTGGACTTTTCCCTGAGGGTGTCCAGCACAGTGGGGATATATTTGCCTTTGCGAAGGGTGTTGGTGGAGTCACTCTTGGGGTCGCAGCCGAACTGCATGACCTTGTGCCCCGCCTCGGAGAGCGCGGCGGATATGTTGGACGTTGTGGTGGACTTGCCGATCCCGCCCTTCCCGTAAATGGCTATCTGTTTAAGTTTTTTTGGCATCGCGGACATCTCCTTATGTAATATAGGCTTTATTCCTTAATCATGAGGTGCGCAACCCTTTGCTGGCCACCTGCTCGTAGTAATCCGAATATAGCCTCAGCGCCCCGTCGTAGCCAAAGTATGTCTTGTCCATGGCCATCACGTTGCCCTGCGGCGCCGACACCGACAGGAACGGTATCCTCTCATTGTTGGACAGCGGCTCGTCCCATACGCTGCCAAAGTAGAACAGCGACCACTTGGGGCGCCCCGACGCGGCTATCTCCTGCGCGGCCAGGCCGCCGTCCCCTGTGAAAACCACGTCGTAGGGGCTGTCAAGCTCCACGTCGCGGAAGTACCCTTCCACCCGTTCCTGATGCTCCTCGGGCACGTCCTCGGGCAAAAATATTTTACAGGGTATCAGCCCCATGTCGTTCACCAGGTAGCGGTGGAGCGACAGCGCCGTCGAGGCGCCTGAGTTTATGTAGTAGCGTTTGGGCAGGGCGCGGCACCGATAGACCCATAGCAACGAGCGTCGGATATAGTGGTAGTACCGCTCCTCGCCCTCCTTCGCGCGGGTTTCCACCCTGTTCCTGTCAAGCCCCGCGAATTCTCCCAGCTCCCGCAGGAACCGCGCGGTCTCGGTGGGCCCGACGGGAATGGCGGGGTAGTGGAAGTAAGGCGTCCCGAAACGCTCCTTCAAAAGCCGCACTATGTCCAGGTCCACCCAGGGCCCCAACAGGAGGTTGAATTCCGCCGAGGGCACGGCCTTAACCTTGTCCAGGCCGCCGTTCCTCCCGTAGATGATGTTGGGCGCCAGCCCCGCCTCGGTCAGGGCTTCCCCGATTTTTTCAAGCGTGCCCGCCCAGAAGGTGTCGTAAAAGGGCGCCACGCCCCAGACGTTGACCTGCCCCCCGACCGCCTTTCCCGTAGGCTCGACATGGTTCAATATGGCTTTAAGCACCTGAGAATGCCCGTAAAGGTTGTTCCCCCTGAATCCCGCCGCCTCCACCGCCAAGACGGGAATATCGCCGCCGCTGAACCCCCTGGCCACTTCTTCGTTGTCGTCACCCACGATTTCGGCGGAGCAGCCGTTGATGGCCAGTATCATGTCCGCTTTGTAAGAACGCGCCACATTCTCAATATTCTTCCTGAGCCGCTCGCCGCCGCCGAACACCACGTCGGCCTCCCCAAAATCAGTGCATGGGATGATATGCTCGTTGAAGGGGTGGGCGTTCTGAGCGCCGTTAGCCGACGCCAGCAACGCCGCCGACTGGGACACGCACCCAGGCCCGCAGTGGAGGACCGGCACTATCCCCGGAATAGCCAGCGCCGTGTAAAACCCTCCTATGGCGCACGCCGTCCGCGGCTGTTCGACTATGCATGATTTCATATAAACCCTCCTTCTACCCTATCGCGCCGTCCCCCTCGTCCTCAAAGAAGGAATGAGGGTCTCTGCGCTCGAATTCCTCGGTGAAAGGCGACCTGAACACGGCGCCCAGCTTCCTCACGAAATTTCGGTTGGCAAGTTCCTCTTCTATCACCCGCCCCAAGGCCACCAGGCCCGGATAGCCGAATATGTGGAGCGATATGCGCCCTTCCACCGCCGGGACGCCGCACAGCGCGCCCCACGCGCTGGCTCCGTGGGCTCGGGACAGGATAAGGTCCGGCTTCTCCCGCTTGACCAAAAGGTATGTCTCCAACTCCTGGGCGTCGTTGACGGTGGTGTCAATGTCGTCGTCAAGCTCCAGCGCATCGGCGGCCGCCGCCACCAGATCGTCCGACTGGTTGTCGAGGCGCGGGTCGTAATGGTACGCCACCGCGTGCTTGGGCGTTATGCCCAGCTCCCGAAGGATGCGGGAATACTCGTAGGCATAGCTGGCCCCCAAGGCTATAAGCGCCGTTTTGCCCGCCAGGACTTCGCGGAGCCGCGCCAGCTCAGGCCCGTATTTGGCGCGTTCTTCGGCTATGACCGTCTCGGCCACGTCCTCCTTGCCCAGGAATTTGGCGATGTCGCGGTAAAACCGCTCGAACCCTATCCCGCCGAAAGGAAGATGGCTTTGGAAATACTTCACGCCGAATTTTTGTTCCAGCGCGCCCGCCAAATAGCTGGACTGGGCGCCGCACTGCCCGAAGGACAGCGCTGACTGGGAAGCCGCGCGGTAATCCTCCATGGTGGAATTGCCCGTGAGGTAGACCACCTTGTATCCCAGCCGCTCTATCAGCGGGTCCAGAAGCTCCCTCCCGAACTCGTTGAAGGCGATATAGTTGACGGAGTCCGTCTTTTTTCGCGGCTCGGTGAGTATGGCGTCGGACACGGCGTGGCAATAAGCGTCGAATCCCGACGCCCAAATTTTGGACTTTATGCCCTCTACCGCCGCGAAGCCCACAGGGACAGGCAACTCTTCCCGCATCTCCTGCACCACGCTCCACACGTCGTCGCCTATTATGCTGGATACGCAGCTTGTGGTCACGAAGATGATTTCGGGCTTGTGCCGTTCGTAGGCGGCGCGGATGGTGGCGCGCAGCTTGTCCGTCGCGCCGAACACCGTGTCCTGCTCCCTGAGGTCCGTGGACACGATTTTATAGTGCCCCAGCCCCTTTTCTTTGGCGTATATCCGCCCAATGCTGAAATTTATTATTCCCGCGCCGCAGCCCGTCGGGGCGTGATCGACCACCAAAGCCCCCTCTATGGGGCCCAGCAGGCTGAGGGCGTGAGTGTGGGCGCAGCTGCTGGACGTGGTGAAGCACCGCTTGCGGTTGCCCAGGCATCCCGCGCAGCCCTTGGCCGCCATATCCTTTTGCGTCCCGAAATACCCCGTGATAGAGCCAAGCCGCTGTTCGCGGCTCTCCACCTCGGGCGTTGACAAATTGAGCGCCATCTTTATAACCTCCTTGAACTACGGCGTCAGCCTCCCGCCTCTATAGGCGGCAGTAGCTTCCATCCATTACGCCGCGCCCTTCGGGCTTGCGGGATGGGGAAGCCTCGCATGGCGCCTGCCAGACGCTCACTGCGTTCGCTTCGCCGTCCGTTTTTCCTGCCGCGCTGAAGCGCGGGGCAAAAAGGCGATCTCCCACTGATGCCGTCATTCAAAAGCCCGATCCTGCTCGATGTAGCTGTACGGGTCCCTCCCGTACCAGCCTGTTTTGAACGGCAGTCGCGCGTTCTCGCCCACACGCCTCTGTAGCGCGTCGTTTTGCGTCGCCCTCGCCAGCCGCCGCGCCAGCTCGTACATCCCCGTGTAGGCGAAATAGTTTTGGTTCGGCGACATCAACGGGACGGACACGGCGCCCGCCTTCGTCGCCCAGACGCCGCTCCCCCCGTGGGACAGAACCACGTCGGGCTTTTCCCTTTTGATTATGTTAACCAGTTCAAAAGCCTGATTCGGCGCCACGTTCACGCTGAGGCCGGGGCATTCCCGCTCCAGCCTCTCATAAATAGGGTCGGAAAGGTCGTCATAGTGGTAGGGGCGGACGGCGACGACCTGGCAGCCCAGCTCTTTCAGCGCCAAGGCCGCCGCCGCCACGCGGATCACCCCGCCCGACAGCAGCACCCTCAGGCCTTTGATCTGCGGCAGGAACGGCGCGAGCCCGCGCCGCAGCTCCGCCTCCCTCGCGTCGGCAACGGCTTCGGCCCTCTCCATATCCCCCGTCCGCGCGGCTATGTTCAAAAGCCATTCCCTGGTTTCGGCTATCCCCAGAGGCATGCTGCTTATAATGTAGGGCGTACCGTGCTTCTCCTTTATATGCTCCAGGAGGTAGTCGTCGTGTACGGCGCACATGCTGACGTTCAGCCCCGCTTCGGTGAGAAAACGGAAATCGTCGGCGGCCACGTACTCGGTGTACACCCTGACGTTCAGCCCTATGGCGCGGAGAAGCTCCGTCAGCTCCCTCTCGTCAGGCGCGCCGATGGACGAGGCGTTTATAAGGTTCACCGTCCGCGCCTTGCGGCGCGCGTATTCGCGCTTATCCTCATCGATGTCCCGCGAAAGCCCGTTCGGCGGCGCGAAATCCTCATGGGGGCGCGGGGCCAGCTCCAGATTCCGCGCCAGCCCGTGGTAGACGGCGTCGTAGGCCGTGGCCACCACGCGCGTCTTGAAGCCGGGGCAGTGGAGGGGGATTATGTCGGCGGCCACCTCGCCGCGAAGCGTGTCGGCTACTTCGTCTATGTCGTCGCCGATTATGTTGGGGGCGCAGGACGAGGCCACGAATATAACCCTGGGGCGATACTCTCGGTCAACCAGAAGTATGGCCTCGCGAAGCTTGCCCTCCCCTCCCGAGATCACGTCCCTCTCGCCCAGGTTGGTGGACATCCATATAAGCTCCCCCCGCTTGACGCCTCGCGCGGCGGAGCCGCTGCGTATCGGGAAATCCTGGGTGTGTATCTGCGCCCCGCAGCCCGACGCCCCGTGGACTATGGTGACAGAATCGGGCATGGTCATAACCATTTGAAGGGTCAAGTGAAGCTGGCAAGCCGACACCTGGCAGAAAGAGCGGTCGCAGGCCAACAGCCGCCCTTTCCCCGACGCGCGCAGCAGGTCGCCCACGCTCCCCCCGAAGCCTATCCCTATCTTAAGGCGGCTGTCCCGCACGGGCGGCGTCTTGGAATCACTGATGTAACTCATATGCGCGAACCTCCTATCTAACGGAAACGAACTGCGTGATAATGTCCTCCAGCAGATTAAGCCCGCCGTTGTACCCCGCGTAGCCGCGGTTGACCACGAGCCTGTTGGTTATCGGGAACGACGCCGTCAGCAGCTTGGCTCCCAGCTGCGCCGCAAGCTCCTTTTCCATTGACGACCCCAGTATGTACGCGGGGGAGAGCCTGTCTCCGTATCGTTCCGGCAGAAGCGGGGGATTGTCCAGCGCCACCCTCTTCCTCACCGCCGTGGTCCCCGTCTCGAACACCAAGGCCAGCCCTTCCATGCCGGCCTCGGCGAAGGCCGCCTCCACCGCTTCCCTCTGCCGCTCGTTCAGGCTGTCGGTGACGAAGGCGTATCGCGGGAGCCATCCCAGCTCCCTGCGCATATAGCGCGCGTAAGGCAGGGCGGCGTTGGCGTTGGCCACCACTATGCCGTATTGCTGCATGAAATCCGTGTCGGCTATCAAATCCAGCGCCCTGTCCACATAATTGTAGTAGCGGTCGGCCTCTCTCGCGATCACGGCCTCCGCGCCCTCTATCCCCAGCCTCTCGGCCACCTTGCGCAGAAACTCCGCCGACGCCTCAGCCCCGACAGGCAGCTCGCTCACGATATAGGGAATCCCGTGGGATTCCGCCAGCTCCGCCGCGAGCGCCACCCCATACGCGGGGGAAAGCACGATGTTCAACGAGGCGCTTCCCGCCTTCTTCAAGTCGTCCAGGGTCTGGTCGGCGGTGAAGAACGTGGTGGCCGTAAGCCCTATGGACTCCAGCAAACGCCTGATTTCCTCCAAATCCCCGCGAAAGAAAGGGTCATGGAAGGGAACCGCCCCCAGCAGGTTCACGTGGCGGCAGTCGGCGGGCGACGGCTTGATGTAACGCTTGAACAGCCCGCCCAGCGCCGCCTCGTAGCCCGCGTAGGAGTTTCCCGCGAAGCCGGGGGCGCTCACCGCGAAAACGGTCTTGCCGCAGCCCTGGAACCGCCCCACCGCGCCGTCCACGTCGTCGCCTATGATTTCGGTCATGCAGGCGGTAAGCACGACGAAGATTTCGGCGTCCAGCAGCTCGATGGCTGAACGCAGCCGCGTCTCCAGGCGCTCTATCCCCCCAAACACGATGTCGTTCTCGGTAAGGGCGGAAGTAGGGACGCCGTTCCCCCCGAAGCGCCCGCCGCCGCAATAGCCGCTGCCGCCATAGGAAGCCATGAACAGATTCCCGCCGCACCCCGCCGCGCCGTGTATTATGGGGACAGCCCCCGGCATGGCCGCCACGGCGTCCGCCGCGCCCCCGAGCATGCATGAAAACCGCTGGCGTTCTATTATTGACATACGCGTGCCCTCCGTCGCATATTTCTTCTATCCGTTAACCGTGGGAAAACGTCTCCTCGAACACTCGGTCTCCGTAAACCGCGCCGCCGAACTCGCTTACGCCGGGGATGCCCGCGGCGTCGGCCCGACAATGGCGGCAATGGCGGAACACCCGCACGTATTCCCCCGCGTCGGCGCGCGCGCGGTCGAGCTGGGCGCAGGTCGGCGGCGGCACGCGCGACATCTTGTGCTGAGGCAGCAAGGGGATGATGTTGTGCATGTGAGCCCCCGCCTTACTGACGGCCCTGGCTATCTCGCGAATATGGGCGTCGTTCACGCCGGGGACAAGCACCGTGTTAATTTTCAGGGCCACGCCCTCGCGGGCCAGCAGAGCGGCTCCCTGAAGCTGGTTGGCTATGAGTATGGCCGCGCCCGCCTCCCCCCTTATGTAAGACCCGCCCCAGACCACGCCGTCGCATATTCGGGAGAGAATCGCGGGGTCCACCGCGTTCACCGTGACGGTCAGGGCGTCCACGCCCACCCGAAGAACCCGCTCGGCCTTTTCAGGAAGCATAAGGCCGTTGGTGCTAATGCACTTTATAAGGCCAGGGAACTCGCGCCCCACCAATTCAAGGGCGTCCAAAGCGTGTTCGCTGGCCAGCGTGTCGCCCGGCCCCGCGACGCCCGCCACGGTAATATCAGGGCAAAGCGCCATCGCTCGACGGACGGCGGCGGCCGCTTCGCCCGGCGTCAGAATAGCCGAAGCCACCCCGGGCCGATCCTCCTCCGCGTTAAGGGAACGTCGGCAGAAGTTGCAGCTGATATTGCATACAGGGCATACCGGCAGATGAATCCTTCCGTTGTTGCTCGGGCGCCCTTCCGCGAAGCACGGATGCGACGCGAAGATTTTATCCTTGAACATAATCCCGTCACCTCCCTAGCGCCAGGCTTCCTAGCCGCGGCCTTTTGAACGCGCTTCGGCGTCGTCCCGCGAGAACAGCACGGTCGAAAGATACCGCTCGCCTGTGTCGGGGAGCAGGACGACGACAGTCTTTCCCCTGTTTTCAGGGCGTTTGGCGATTTGAGCCGCCGCGAACGTCGCCGCGCCTGAGGATATGCCCGCCAGCAGCCCCTCATGCCTCGCCAGCTTGCGCGACGTCTCAAAGGCTTCCTCGTTCTTCACCCTGAAAATCTCGTCGATGACCTTGACGTTTAAAACATCAGGCACAAAGCCCGCGCCAATGCCTTGAAGCTTGTGGGGGCCCGCCCGCCCTTCCGAGAGGACGGGGGAATCGAAGGGCTCCACGGCGACAATCCGCACCTGGGGCTTCTTTTCCTTCAGCGCCTCGCCAACCCCCGTGACAGTGCCGCCCGTGCCCACGCCCGCGACGAAAATGTCAACCTCGCCGTCAGTGTCTTCCCAAATCTCGACCGCGGTGGTGTTTCGATGTATCCAGGGATTCGCGGGGTTAGTGAACTGACCGGGGATGTAGGAGTTAGGGGTGATTTCATGGATTTCCCTCGCCTTCGCTATGGCGCCCTTCATGCCCTCCGCGCCGGGAGTGAGAACGAGCTCGGCGCCCAGCGCGGCCAGCAGGTTCCGCCGCTCGACGCTCATGGTCTCGGGCATGGTCAGCACCATGCGGTAACCTCGGGACGCGGCCACGAACGCCAACGCTATGCCGGTGTTGCCGCTGGTGGGCTCGATAATGACAGTGTCCTTGTCGATAAGCCCTCTGTCCTCCGCGTCCTTGATGAGGGCATAGCCTATTCTGTCCTTCACCGACGACAGCGGGTTGAAGCTTTCCAGCTTGGCGACCACCATCGCCTCCAGCCTCTCAGCCCTGCCGTAGCTCTCCAGCTCCAAGAGCGGAGTGTTCCCGATGAGGTCTGTAAGTTTTTTCGCTATTCTTGACATTGCGCGTCACTCCTTGCGCCAATCCGCATAAAAACGCTACTTTGGAGCGAGTTGGCGCATACTATCTTCCGACGCCCGCCCAATGATTTTGGGCGGAATCTGAAAAGAGATAGGTATTGCGCCAATCCGCATAAAAATGCTACTTTGGAGCGGGTTGGCGGATATCGCCCAGCTCCCCGCGCCTTATGACGTCAGCCGCGATTCCTATGATTTCCTCATGGATGGGCCCATACGCCACATACACCTGTTTCCCCATAGCTTCCAACAGTCTGCGGGGGCTGTCCCCTATGCGCAGCGTGAGAACCGCGTCGCAGCCCGAGACTATTCCTTCCAGCAGGCGGTTCTTCTCTTCTTCCCCGCAATCCTCCCGCCCCTCGCAGTACGGCGCCGCCTCGCGGCTCTCCAAAAAATAAACCTCGCCGTCCTCGTATCTGTACACGTGGAACACGCCCGCGTGCCCGAAATGCAGGTTTACCAGCCGACGGTCGCCGCTGGTGACCAGCGCTTGAAACCTTCCCCTGGGCAACGTTTCCGTCATTCGGGCCAAAAACCCGTTTCGGAGCGGGGAGCGGCCGTTTTTTCCGCCAAAGCCCTCGCCCATGCGACTCACCTCCTTAGCGCTGTTCCTTCTTTTTGACCGCGGATTGGCATTAAATGCGGGTTAGTGTTAGAAAGCGTCCGCCGCCTTTTTAAAAAAAATCGGGGACAAACTCGGATTTTTCATCCTAGTTCGTCCCCGGTGTTCCGGCAGACACGCTATCATCCTACAAAGCCGTTCTCCGCGGCCGCCCGCGCGCTTCCGCCGCGTTCGTCCCCTCTTACGGCTTGACGCTTTCATTTTTTTCCACCCCCACTATTCGCGAGCCTTTCAGACGCAGAACCACCGTGCCGTACCGAACGCTGTCAACCAGCGCGACGATATCCTCAAGCTCTTCATTGGCCACGCTGAGGCCCCCGCCCGCAGTCGCCTTGTCGGCGGCGCGTTTCCTGTACCCTTTCAGATTTTCTTGGCTTTCAGTCAGCGTCAAGTGCATCACCTTGCCGTTCTGCTTGGAAATGGTTATGGCCCCGTCTTTGGTCTGCCTCAACCGCTCCCTGATGATTTCAGCGAACCAGACGCCCTCTCCGGGGATTCGCAGCCCTTCCATTCATTTCATCACCTGCCTTGCTGTTCCTTTCGGCCCCAAGGGAAAGAGCCTCGTGAGACGCGCTTTCGTTCCCGATAATAACATATATAGTTCATATGTTTAATATGTTATTATCATTATACCCCATGCGCGTTGTCGGCGTCAAGGGGTTTTTGCGGGTTTTGCGTAAAGAATATTTTTTCATTCCTGACCTGCCTGGTATTAAAGCGTGGGGCGTTCTGCGGCCACCGAACGACAATTCCCCCGTCGCCAAGGGAGCGAGGCCCTCTGGCAACGGGGGAATCGTAATCTTCACGCACAAACGGACGGGACGGAAGCGGCGCCATGAGGCCTGAGATTGCCTAGCGGAAGAAATATTTTTGACTTAACGGCGCTTCGCTCCAAGGCTGCGGCTCCACCTTCTTGCCGTCAATGGTTACTTCGTATGTTTCCTTGTCTACTTTTACCTCGGGCAACGCGTCGTTGCGCACCATGTCCCCTTTGGTGAGGCGCCGCGTGTTTTTCACCGGCAGGAACTTCCCTTTGGACGTCGGGATTTTCTCTTCGATACCGTTATCAATCGACGCCTGCGTCACGAACACCCGACACAAGTCGTTCACGTTCCCTCCGTATGCGCCGAACTGGCGGCGGTAAAGCATAGGCTCGGACATTTTAGTGCTGGCGTTGCTGTCGCCGATCGGGCTCATCACCATGAATCCGCGCTTCAGCACGAACTCGGGTTTGGCGCCAAAGAACTCTTTTTTCCAAACCACGATATCCGCCATGCGTCCCGGCCGAATACTGCCTACATATTCGTCTATGCCCATTACTATGGCGGGATTGACGGTATATTTGGCCAAGTAGCGGAGCGCCCGCGTGTTGTCGCTGCCGTTCTCGTCTTCAGGCAACGGCCCGCGTTGCTCCTTCATTTTTGCCGCTAACTGCCAGGCGCTCAGCACAGTCTCGCCCGCGCGGCCCATTCCCTGCGAGTCGGACGACATGATGCTGATGGCGCCCATGTCATGCAGAATGTCTTCGGCGGCAATGGTTGTCTCGCGAATACGGCTTGCGGCAAAGTCCACGTCTTCCTGTAAATTTCGGTTGAGGTGATGGACTGTTAGAATCATCTCCAGATGTTCTTCCGCCACGTTGACAGTGTGCGGGTTGGTCGGGTTGGTTGAGGACGGTATGACGTTCGGCAACGAAACCAGCTCCAGCGTGTCGGGGGCGTGGCCGCCGCCCGCGCCTTCCACATGATAAGCGTGGATCGTCCTGCCGCCGATCGCCGCGACGGTATCCTCCACATTGCCCGCCTCGTTGAGCGTGTCGGTGTGAATCTGGAGCTGACAATCATATTTGTCGGCCACGGACAGGCTGGCGCGAATGGTCTCAGGAGTAGCGCCCCAGTCCTCGTGCAATTTAAGCCCTGCCACGCCGCTCTTGCACGCCTCCTCGATGACCTCGGGCAACGCGCTCTCGGCACGGCCTAATATGCCCGCGTTTACCGGCAACGCCTCATGCGCCAGGATCATGGATTTGACGCTCGTCGCCGGCACAGCGATGGTAAGCGTCTTTGCGCCGGTACCGCCGCCGATCATGGTGGTCACGCCGTTCGCCAGACATTCCCACGCCTGCTCCGGCCCCTGGAAATGAACATGGCAGTCAATGCCGCCAGGCGTGGCGATCAACCCTCCGCCGCCTGAAATGATTTCTGTCGCCGCCGACACTGTCATGCCAGGGGTGATATCCATGGTGTTGGGGTTGCCGGCCTTGCCCACTCCAACGATCACGCCGTTTTTAACGCCGATGTCGCCTTTGACCACGCCTAAAACGGGATCCATTATAACCATATTTGTGAACACCACGTCAAGCGCTTCCTCCTCGCCCGGACCCGATACCACGCCGGAGATGAGGCCCATGCCGTCGCGAGCGCACTTGCCGCCGCCCGCGATGCACTCGTCGCCGTAGGCGTCGGCACAGAAGTCTTTTTCGATCTCGATCATCAGTCCGGTGTCGCCCAACGCGATCCTGTCTCCTGTCGTCGGGCCGTAGAGCCTGTAATAGTCTATGCGGCTGATCTCTCTGCTCATGCCTCGCCCTCCCTAATGAATCCAAGTTCCCGCGCCTTTTCAATAGCGGCTTTGCGCACGGCGTCGTCTTTCACGCAACCGTTCACCAGTCCGTTAAACCCGTGAACAATCTGCTTTCCGCCGTATTCGCAGAGCCTCACGCTCTTTTCCTCCCCAGGCAGCCATCGCGTCGAAGTGCCCGAAGGGATGTCAAGATGCATTCCAAACGCGGCTTCTCGATCAAAAATGAGATCGCGGTTGACTTCAAAAAAGTGGAAGTGAGAACCTATTTGGATCATGCGTTTACCGCCGTTTCTCACGGTAATTTCACTAAACGCGCGGTTCCTGTTGATGACGACGGGCGTTTCCGCCAGCACGAAATCCCCGATTTTTCCGCTCATGCCCAACAGCCTCCTAACAAACCATGGACACGAGTTCTTCCATAGGAACCGTGTCTTGGCGTTTCTCCAGCGCGATAGGGTTATGTATTGTTATAAGCTTGTTGCCGTCGGGCAGCAAAACTTCGAACTGAAGCATCGGCAGGAGGCTAGGCGCGCCATCCATCACATCCTCAAGCGAGATGATCCTCGCGCCGACCTCCATAAGCTCGCGCACGGAAGTGTTCCCTTCTCTAGCGCGTTCAAGCAGTTCTCCCATAATAACGGCGGCGGCCTCTATGTAGTTGAGCTTCAAGCCTCGCTTCCAACGCCGCCGCGATACCTCCGCCAGATTTAAGATGAGCAGGGCTTCCTGCTCTTTTTGCGTCAGTCGCATACGTTCGCCCCCCTTTCTGTAGGAATCATGCATTGATTCTACAATATATGGTTGTATTTGTCAATACCGCCGCCCCCGGCGGTGTAAAATAGTTCTGGGTTTTGGATCGGAAGATTAAAGAAACAGAAGACCGAAATCCGTGATAAAATGTTGTTTGAACAAGACAATACAGAATCACGGAAAGGCGGTCTT
>JAIRPE010000070.1 GCA_031257175.1 Eubacteriales Family XIII. Incertae Sedis bacterium
CCTTATAAAAGGCTTCGCGCCCCCGTGGACCAGCATGTCCCCCTTGTGCCGCGCGGCGGCCCTGGCCACCCGCTCCCCCAGCCCCTCAGGCCCGGCCGCCCCGTCCCCGGCCCCCGGCCTGAACTCGAAAAAGAACCTGCCCTGCGCCTCGCGCAGCCTGACTATGCCCAGCCGCCGCGCCTGGGAACGTATCCGCGCCACCCTCACCAGGTTCAGCGCCGCCTCGGGGGCCTCCCCGAAGCGGTCTATCAGTTCGTCCAGCACGTCCATCTCGTCCTCGGCCGAATCTATCAGGGCTATCCTCTTGTACATCTGCAGCTTCAGCCCCTCATCCTCTATATAAGACTCGGGGATATAGGCGTTCACGGGAATCTCGAAAGAAACCTCATCCAGGGCGGGATTGACCACCTCCCCTGACAGCGCCCTGACCGCCTCGTCCACAAGCTTGCAGTAAAGCTCGTAGCCTATGCTCATCATGTGCCCGGACTGCTCCACCCCCAGCAGATTCCCCGCGCCCCGTATCTCCATGTCCCGCATGGCTATCTTAAATCCCGCCCCGAACTCCGTGAACTCCCGTATGGCCTTCAGCCGCTTCTCCGCCTCGGGGGACAGCGTCTTGTCGCGGCGGTACAGCAGATAGGCGTAGGCGATTCTGTTGGAGCGCCCCACCCGCCCCCTGAGCTGGTACAGCTGGGACAGCCCGAAACGATCCGCGTCCATTATCAAAATCGTGTTCACGTTGGGTATGTCTATCCCCGACTCGATAATGGTCGTGCAGACCAGAACGTTGTAGCGGCCTTCGATGAAGTCGGCCATCACGTCCTCCAGCGCCCCCTCGCCCATCTGCCCGTGCCCCACGACGACCCTGGCCCCGGGCGCCAGCGCCTGTATCTCCGCCGCCACGCGGTGTATGCCGCTCACCCTGTTGTAGACCGCGTACACCTGCCCGTCTCGCTCCAGCTCCCTGCGTATGGTCTCCCGCAAGGTCTCGTCCGTCTGCTCCATCACGTAGGTCTGCACGGGGTAACGGTCCTCGGGCGGCTCCTCTATCAGATCCATGTCCCGAATGCCCGACAGGGACATGTGCAGCGTCCTGGGTATGGGCGTGGCCGACATGGCCAGCACGTCCACGTCGCGGCGCAGCGCCTTTATGGCCTCCTTGTCCTTCACGCCGAAACGCTGCTCCTCGTCCACCACCAACAGCCCCAAATCCTTGAAGGCCACGTCCTTGGACAAAAGCCTGTGGGTGCCCACGATGACGTCAACCGCGCCCCTGCCCAGCCTCTCGACTATTTCCTCCTGCTGTTTGGGCGTGCGGAAGCGGGAGAGCATCTCCACCTCGAAGGGGAAATCCCGGAACCGCTCCTTGAAGGTGTGGTAATGCTGGCTCGCCAATATAGTGGTGGGCGCCAGCACGGCGGCCTGCCGCCCCTCCGCCGCGCACTTGAACACGGCGCGGGCGGCCACCTCCGTCTTGCCGTAGCCCACGTCGCCGCAGAGCAGCCTGTCCATGGGCGTGGGCTGCTCCATGGCCTGCTTGATGGCCGCCGCCGCCCTGAGTTGGTCCTGGGTCTCCGTGTAGGGGAACTTGTCCTCGAACTCCTTCTGCCAGACCGTGTCGGGGGCGAAGGCGTAGCCCTCGCGGCTCTTCCTGGCGGCGGACAGCGCCAGCAGCTCGTGGGCCATGCCCGCTATGTCCATCTTCGCCTTTGCCTTGGCCTTCTTCCATTCCCCGCCCGTGAGGCGGCTGACCTTAGGCTCCCCCTCGCCGCCTATGTACTTCTGCACCAGCGACATCTGCTCCACGGGGATGTAAAGCACGTCCTCCCCCGCGTACTTTATCTTCAGGTAATCCCTGACCACGCCCTGGACGTCCATCTGCTCCACGCCGATGAACTTGCCGATGCCGTGGGCCTCATGCACCACGTAGTCCCCCTTCGCCACGTCCGAGAAGGACTTGATGGGCGAGCCCTTCCGCGCCGACGTCCTGCTCTTGCGCCGCATGGGGGAGGCGAACACGTCCTCGCCCCTGAGGTAGAGAGCCTTCTCCTCGGGGAACTCCATGCCGCGGGCCAAGTCCCCGAGCCGCAAGGACGCCCTGCCCAAAAGGCCGGCCCTATCCAAAAACTCCCTCATGCTCTCCAGCTTGTCCTCGTTGGAAAAGCTTATGACAATAGAATAACCGCGCTCCGCGTAACGGCGCAGCTCGGTTTCGAGGAAATCCAGCCTGCCCGCGAAGGGCGGCGGGGACTTGGCGGCCACGTGCAGACAGTCGCACCGCGCCAATCCCTCGGGCCTGGTGTTGAAAGGCGTGAAAACATACAAGGGGCGCCGCGACAGCAGGGCGTCAAAATCCTTCTCCCCCAAAAGGCCGTCCAAATCCTCGGGCAAGACCCGCCCCTTCTCCAGCAGCGCCTTAAAATCCTCCGCAGCCTCCTTGTCCCGCCAGCGCGCTATTTCCCTGAGCCTGTCGGGGTCGTCCAGCATAACGGCGCCGTCGGCCATGTAATCCCAGACGTGCGCCGTCTCGTCGTAGAAATATTCCAAATAATGCTCTAAAAACTGCAAATTCACGGCGGAATCTATGTATTCCAGCAATTGCTTCTTGCGGGCCTTCAACGCCTCCGCCAACTCCCCGTCGGCGCGGCGTATATGCTTGTCGAAGGCCGCGCCCAGCAAAAACGCCGCCTTGGCGAAGGCGGCCTCATCCAGGGTTATATGCTCGGCCGGCCAGATATCCGCCTCGTCCAGGCTCTCCTCCGCCCGCTGGCTCTCAGGGTCGAAGGTCTTGACCGAGTCTATTTCCGAGCCGAAGAAATCTATTCGGAAAGGCAGGGCGCGGTCGATGGCGAAAACGTCCAGTATCCCCCCCCTGACGCTGAACTGCCCGCGGCTCTCGGCCATGGCCGCCCTCTCGTAGCCCATGGCGGCCAGAGCCGCCTTGACGGCGTCCATGGAACGCTCCTCGCCCCTACGAAGGGTCAGCCGTTTGCCCCTGAAAGCCTCAGGCGGCGGCAGCTTCTTCAAGGCCGCCGACAGAGGCGCGACGACCACGCAGGGCCCGCCCCCGCACAGCGCCGCCAGCGCCGCCAGCCTGGCCTCCAGCTGCCCATGGCTTTTCGCCTCGAATTGTATGAAGAAAGGCTCTTCCTCATGCAGCACGTGGGTGGGGACGTCGGAAAAAAAAGATAGCGTCCGCGCCATCTCCTTCGCTTTGGCCGCGGAAGCCGTCACCAGCAGGCATTGCCCGCCCCGCGCCTCCAGCTCGCGGGCTATGAAGGGGGCGGCCTGCGTGTCCGCCAGCCCCGATATGTGCAACGCGTCTTTTCTCATCCGCCCTAATCCGAAACCTCGGGGTTGAACCTCCCCATGGCCACGTCCGCGCCCTCCGACAATATGCACTCCACCGCGTCGGCCGCCCTGAGTATGGCCCTCTCCATGGCGGGGACGTCCTCCTTGCGGAAGCCGCTTATCACGTGCCGCCTCAAATCCGCCCCCTCATCCTTGCCAATGCCTATCCTGACGCGGGTGAAGCCGTCGTAGCCCAAAAGCCCTATCACGGAGCGCATCCCGTTGTGCGTCCCCGCGCTCCCCCGCTTCCGGACCCTTATGCGCCCCAGCGCGATGTCGATATCGTCGTAAATCACCGTCAGGGCCTCAGGCCCCGCGCCGTAATAAGCCATGACGGCGGCCACGCTCTCACCGCTGAGGTTCATGAAAGTCTGGGGCTTGACCAGCAGGACCCTGCGGCCGCCTATGCGGCACTCCCCGGTCAACGCCTTGAACTTCAGCTTCCGCACCTTCGCCCCGGCCCGCTCCGCCAGGACGTCTATGGCCAGAAAGCCCACGTTATGCTTGGTGTTCTCATAGCCCTTGCCTGGATTGCCCAGCCCCGCTATTATGCGCAAATCATCCATGCCCCGAACCGCAGGCGGGCAACCCCGCCCTTCCCAATAAGGCCGCCGGAAACCCCTGCGGGCCGCCAGGCGGCCCATGCCCCCGACAACCCGCGGTTTTCCGCGAACCTTCTAATCATTAAACAGCTTGCTTATGGAATCATTGGTGAAAATCCTGGAGATCGCCTCCGCGAACAGGGGCGCCACGGACAGCACCTTCAGTTTCGTCATGCGCTTCTCCTGAGGCAACGGCACCGTGTTCAGAAGCGCCAGCTCTTTGATGTGTGACCTCTCTATGCGCCCGATGGCCTCCCCCGACAATATGCCGTGGGTGGCGCAGGCGTACACCTCGTCCGCGCCCATCTCCTTCAGGGCGTTCGCCGCGTTGCATATAGTCCCGGCGGTGTCTATCATGTCATCCACTAAAATAGTCGTTTTCCCCTCAATATCGCCTATGATGTTCATGACCTCGCTGACATTGGCCTTGGGCCTGCGCTTGTCCACAATGGCTATGGGCGCGTCCAACAGGTGCGCCATGTTCCTGGCCCTGGTGACGCTGCCGTGGTCAGGCGACACAACCACCAGGTCGTCCAGCTTCTTCGTCCTGAAATATTTGACTAAAATAGGAATTCCCAACAGATGATCCACAGGGATATTGAAGTACCCCTGTATCTGGGAGGCGTGCAGATCCATGGTAACGACCCTGTCCGCCCCCGCCGCGCTGAGCAGATCCGCCACCAGCTTCGCCGTTATCGGGTCTCTGGCCTTCGCCTTCCTGTCCTGGCGGGCGTAGCCGTAATAAGGGATGACCGCGTTGATTCTCCCGGCCGAAGCCCTCTTCATAGCGTCAATCATTATCAACAGCTCCATAAGGCTGTCGTTGACGGGCCCGCAGGTGGGCTGCACGATGTACGCGTCTATCCCCCGCACGGTCTCCCACAAACTGACGGAAATCTCCCCGTCGCTGAATTTCTCCACTGTGGCCCTGCCCAGCGGCTTACCCATCAAACCCGCTATCTCCTCAGCCAGCTGAGGGTGCGCGTTGCCCGCGAAAACCTTGAAGTCAGAGAAAACGCCGTTCTTCATAAAACCTCCGTAGCGATGGGGCGCTCGCGAAAACCGCGTGGCGCGTCGCGCGGCAAGGCTAAAGCCCCCGTCGGCGCCCCAGGCGAATCCCTTGAAACCCCCTTTGAATTATTGAACTATTACTGTTACTGTTACTGTTACTGTTACTTACTGTTACTTTTTAAGCAGTCCCCTGCGTTCCGTCCACCCCTCCAGCACCTGTTGCCGCGCGCGGCCGACAGCCAGCGCGCCGTCGGGCACGTCCCTGGTCAGCGTGGTGCCGGCGGCCACGTAGGCGCCGTCCCCCACCTTGACGGGCGACACCAGATTCACGTTGCAGCCGATGAACGCCCCGTCCCCTACGACGGAGCGGTGCTTCTCCCTGCCGTCGTAATTCACGAACACCACGCCGCAGCCCAGATTTACCCGCTCCCCCACGTCCGAGTCCCCTATGTACGTAAGGTGGGAAGCTTTGGAGTCGTTCCCCAGGCTGGAGTTCTTCATCTCGACGAAGTCCCCCACCTTGGCCCTGTCACCCACGCGGCTCCCCGGCCTGAGATAGGCGAAGGGCCCTATGGCCGCGTCCTCGCCCACCTCGCTGTCGATGACGACGGACTGCTCCACCTTAGTCCCCCGCCCGATTTTCGAGCCGCTGATTCGGCAGCCCTGAGACACGCGGCAATCCTCGCCAATGACGGAACCCTCTTCCAGGGTGGCGCAGGAACCCACGTAGGCCCTCGCGCCCACGGCCACGCCGCCCTCTATGACGGCGCAGGGCCCGACGCGCGCGCCAGCCCCTATGGCCGCGCCCTCGCCTATGGCCGCGCAAGGCCCGATGTAGGCGCCCGCCCCTATGGCCGCGCCAGCCCCTATGGCCGCGCAAGGCCCGATGTAGGCTCCAGCCCCTATGGCCGCGCCCTCGCCCACGACAGCCGTCCTGACGTCGGCGAAAAACGCCCCCGCCGCCGCGTGCCGCAGGTTGCGCTCCAGGCGGGCGGCCTCCTCCGCCTTATAAGCCTCTAAGATTTCATCTTTTTTTTCCATAATCACCGCTCCTGAGCCGACGACGCCCGCCCTTCCCGTCACAGGATGGGGGCGCCGCGGCTTATAACGCCTTCCTCCTTCAAATCCATGCCCAAAATCATCTCGCCCACCAGATAGATGTCCCCCGCGCCCATCGTTATCACCAAATCCCCCTCGCGGGCGTTGTCCCTGACATAGAGGGCTATCTCCTCAAAGCTCGGGAAGAAACGCGCCTCCCGCTCGGGGTGCAGCCTGTTTATCTCGTCCACCAGCGCCTTGGCGCTTATCTTGTGGATATTCTTCTCCCTGGCCGCGTAAATCTCCGCCATGACGAGCCTGTCCGCCCCCTGGAAGGCCTCCACGAACTCCTGGAACAGGGCCAGGGTGCGCGTGTAGGTGTGGGGCTGGAACAGGCACCAAAGCTCCCTGTGGGGGATGTTCCCCGCCGCCTTCAGCGTCGCCGCTATCTCCGTCGGATGGTGGGCGTAGTCGTCAACGATTTTAACCCCCGCCTCCGTCACGCCCAGGGCGTCGAAACGGCGCTGAGTCCCGGAAAACGCCTCCAGCGTGCGCTTTATGCCCTCGGCCGGCGCCCCCGCGTCGTGGCAGCAGGCGAAAGCCGCCAGGGCGTTGGCGATGTTATGCTCCCCCGGCACGGCCAGCTGCACGTCGCAGACGGCCTCCCCGCGGCAATTCAGCGTGAAGCGGGGCGAGCCTTCGTGGTTGAAGGCTATGTCCGTCGCCCTGTAATCGCAATTCTCATGGAAACCGAAGGTCACCACCCGCCTGTCGAAGCCCTTTATTATGCTGTTGACGAAGGGGTTGGCGTCGTAGGCCACCACCGCGCCGCCGACGGGCACCAGGTCGGCGAATGCCTTGAAAGACCTGACGATATGGTCTATGTCGCTGAAATAGTCCAGATGGTCTGAGTCTATGTTGAGTATGACCGCGTACTTGGGGGCCAACTCCAGGAAGCTGTCCATATATTCGCAAGCCTCCGTGACGAAATACTCCCCGCCGCCTATCCTGACGTTGCCGTTTATCTCAGGCAGATTGCCGCCCACCAGTATGGTGGGGTCTTTGCCCCAATCCTTGAGTATGAGGGAAATCATGGACGTGGTGGTGGTCTTGCCGTGGGTGCCCGCCACCGCTATGCTGCGGTCGTGCCCTCTCATCAGCGCGCCCAGCGCCTCGGCCCTGGACACCGTCTCCACGCCGTTCTCCCTGGCCTGGGCCAGTTCGGGGTTGTCGTGGGACACGGCCGCCGAATAAACCACCAAATCCGCGTCGGCGACGTTCTTCGCCCTATGGCCCAAAAACACCGCCGCGCCTTTCCCGATAAGCCTGTCGGTGATCTCGCTTTCTTTCAAGTCCGAACCGGAGACCCGATGCCCCCGCGCCAGCAATATCTCAGCGATGGCCGACAGCCCGATGCCCCCGATCCCTATGCAGTGGATATGATTTTTATCTGTAAGGTCTAACATAACCCCCCCGCTGGCCGCGCAGGATACACCATCAAACAAAACCTCCCATACCATAACCCTTCGCGGTCTTCCCGCGAGGCGCTTGTCATTCTTGCCATGTGATGCCAAAAAACTCCAATATGCCCTTGGCATCCATTATTGCCAGCCGTTCTCTGTATTCTGGTGATTTTAGCAACGCCACTTCGTTTTTGTTCGTGTAGAATCCGTGTTCCACCAATACCGCCGGCATGTTCACGTTCCGTATCACGTAGAAACGCTCCGCCTTTAGCCCCCGATCTGCCAGCCCGCTGGCGGGTATGCTGTATTTTTGTATGGCCTTGGCCAGCCCCTCGGAATAACTGCCCTTCTTATAAACATATATTTCCCAACCATTGCTGCTGTTCCACGATTTTCCCGTGCCTGCGGCGTTGGCGTGGAGACTGACGAAAACATCGGCTCCACTCTTGTTGGCGACCACGCACCTAGATCGGAAGAGCGTCGTGTAGGGAAAGAGTGTGCGATAGTGGGGTGTTCGGG